>JAFAAT010000306.1 GCA_023426425.1 Bacteroidota bacterium
TGTCCGCCAGCAACCTGTGACTACACCCCCTTAGCGATGTCACTCCTTCCACTACCAACATGTTCGAACCGATACCGCTGATCCGGCCACCCATGTTATTGATCAGGTGGCATAACTGCTGCACATAGGGCTCACACGCCGCATTATAAATGGTCGTAAGCCCGGGCGAGAGGGAAGCAGCCATGATGATGTTTGCCGTACCGGTCACTGAGGGCTCATCGAGCAAAATCCTTGAGCCCGTCATATTTTCACCGTCAAGTGTAAACAGGCTTTCCAACGGATCGTAGTTAAACTTTACCCCCAGCGCCTCAAAACCCCTGATATGGGTATCCAGTCTTCTCCGGCCAATCTTATCTCCACCGGGCTGGGGGATATGAGCCCTGCCAAAACGCGCCAGCATCGGGCCAGCGATCATCACCGCACCCCGAAGTTTGCCAGACTGCTTCTTAAAGTTTTTATCTATAAAAAAATCCGGGTTTACCTCATCCGCCTGCAGGATCACCGTGTTGGCTGAAGGCCGCTCAACCTTCACTCCCATATCTGCCATGAGACTAATCAATGTATTCACATCCAATATGTCCGGCACATTGGTGTATGTCACTGGCTGATCTGTCAGTAATGCCGCACACAACACCTGCAAGGCTTCGTTCTTGGCACCCTGTGGGATAATAGTTCCTTTCAGGCTTTTACCGCCCCGAATTTCAAATGCACCCATTAATGATTCTATTTGTTTTTGTTCTTGTTGAACTTATTGCCACCACGGTTTTTATTGAAGTTCTGGCCACCGCCACCACCGAAGTTGCCACGGTTGCCGCCTCCCTGACCGCCTTTGAAGTTGCGGTTGTTGCGGTTGTTATTGTTGTTGTTGCCCTGCTTAAAGTTCTGGCGGGTGTCAAAATGAACCTTGTAACCACCAGTTTCATAGATCAGTTGCCCACCACTTAGCTCAGCCAGTTCATTCTTGATCATGTCATCATGAACCGGTTCCCTGTGCCAGTTGGTGTAGGCAAGCTTCATATAATATCCAAGCGCCTGTGTATATCCCTGCCTGCGTTCCGGATCCTTTTCGTCCAGAGCCCGCTGCATCAGCGAGTTGAAATTCCGTCCGAAATGTTTGTTTTTTACAGATTCCTGAGGGTAGGGTAGTGGCTCCGGTTTCTTATGTATCTCCTCCGGTGTCGGGGCAGGATAAGGGCTGTCTACATCCAGTGTAAAGTCCGTCATCTGGTGCAGATGATCCCAAAGTTTGTGCTTGTAGTCTTCAATTTGTTTAAGGTGAGGATTAAGAGTCCCCATAAGTTCTATAATGGCTTCGGCATTCTTTAGCCTCCTCTGGCGATCTTCAATCGTCATAAGGTATTCCACCATTGATTGTACATTTCTTCCGTATTCAGGCATCAGCATTTTGCTGCGCGAAGTATTGTATTCCATAAAAAGTTTTAAGTAATAAAAATGATTCCTCGTCACGATGGCGATGTCAAAGAAACAGATGTCTTTGTCGCACGGACTTTAGCTGTAATATTGGCGCGTCTTCTCAGAAAGGAGGGTGAGAATATCGCCGGGGCTGTACAAATATAGGGGAAAACAATTTTCAAAGGTAGATAATCACTTGAACAGATGAATAATTAACGTCAGGGAGCCTGAAACGAAAAAGCCGGAGAAACCTGCAGGCTCCTCCGACCAGGTCTTTCTTCCTTTCTAAAATCTTATAGATACCCCGATTTTTCCTCCGGAAAACGCGTTGCCGCCTCCAAACTCCAGGTTTATACCAAACTTCTGCGTAAAATAGTATCTGCCGCCCACCTGCGCGCCAATTCCCAGACCACCGGCATCTCCATCATAGTCATTGGGTGAGTTCCAGATGTAAAAGCCAAGGTTCAGTCCCGCATATAGGTCCCAGTTGGAAGGAATGCTCAACACCCTGTTGAAATGGTAGTTCGCGTTTGCAGCAATGCCTGTCACGTTATGGCGATAGCGCACGCCACGCCACTCTGATCTGTGATTTCTGAAGGAAATTTCACCACCCACCGAGATATCCGGGTGTACTCCAAAGTCCATACCCAGGTAGATTGGCACTCCCCAGCCGGAAAGTCCTACACCGGCATTGAATTGTTTGGCACCCTTTGGCAGCGGGCTTTGCGCAAATGCAACAACTGCCGTCATCAAAAACAGTCCTGTCGAAAGAATAAGTTTCTTCATGTGTTAGTAAATTCTGTAGTCATAATTTCCATAACAAAGTTATGCCTGAGCTTAGTTTGTGTGTCGACTTCCTATTATTTGCTATTTTGCCGCCAAACCAGATCCATGCTTTCACTCGACCTTACCGGAAAAACTGCATTAGTAGCAGGTAGCACCCAGGGCATCGGTTTCGCAACTGCACATGCCCTCGCCTCACTCGGAGCTAATTGTATTCTTATTGCCCGGAACGAAGAAAGCCTCAAAAATGCTGTTGCTGCCTTACCCTCTGGTAATCATAACTATATTGTAGCTGACTTCAGCCAGCCCGAGACAGTTAGAGATGCAGTCTCAAACCTTGTCAGCGATCAGACTATTCACATACTCGTGAACAACACCGGCGGACCGCCCGCAGGTCCGATCACGGAAGCAGCCGTCGAAGCTTTTCTAAATGCGTTTCAGCAACACCTGGTGTGCAACCATATTTTAGCTACCGCAGTGTTGCCGCGCATGAAAGAAGCACAGTTTGGCAGGATCATCAATATCATTTCAACTTCAGTTAAGATTCCCCTGAAGAATCTGGGCGTTTCAAATACCATCCGGGGTGCCGTGGCTTCCTGGTCAAAAACCCTTGCCAACGAAACTGCGAAATTTGGGATAACAGTGAATAATGTCCTTCCTGGCGCCACCTCCACCGGCAGGCTTGAAGCGATTATCCGGAACAAGGTTTCTAAATCAGGGATTAGCAAGGACGAGGCAGAGCATGAAATGTTGGCAGAGATCCCCGCGGGTCGCTTCGGAAAGCCTGAAGAAATCGCCGCGATGGTCGCTTTCCTGGCCAGTCCTGCTGCAGCCTATGTAACAGGAGTGTCCATCCCGGTAGACGGCGGCCGCACAGGGTCCATTTAAAAAATTACATTTTCCTGAGCATAAAATGAGGGAACTACCCTCTACACCTCAATTGAGGGGGAGAAATACACCGTAGTAAAAACAGTTAGGCGGTTTCTCCACTTTGTCCTTGCCCTCTGCACGAGTTTAGTCGCAACTATCCAGCTCGTACACGACTGGATTAATCTGATACGAATGTTGGAATTATGTCTTTGCTGCTAAATGAGAAAGACATGTTAAAAATATCTCGCCTAAAGTCCAGTCCAGAACAGACAAAAAAATGACATTAGGATATTGCGATTGTCAATTTATCCTCTGAAAACCGCACCAGTAGCGGTAAACATTTTTTAGAAAATGTGTACAACTTTTGGTCACCATTGTGTAGTTTTGCGCACGCTTTGTCAAAAAGGAAAGTTAATTTTCAAATTTATTCCTGTGTCAGAAACTATCCAGCCAATGTTCCGAAAGATTGTTCAGGGTTTCATACTGTCATGTGCTATTCTGCTGTGCAATTTTTCTGCCTTTGCTCAACCAGATGGTAAAGCTCTCTTCAACTCAAACTGTGCCAGCTGCCACCATCCAATCAAAGAGGCTACCGGCCCTGCTCTTCAGGGCACCGATCAGCATCCCCATGGCATGGAGTGGGTTTACAAATGGGTAAAAAACCCATCTGCGGTAATCGCCTCTGGTGATGCGCACGCCAAAGAACTCGTGGATAAGTATAAAGTGGTCATGACCGCTTTCCCAAACCTGTCTAATGAAGATATCGACGCCATATACGCCTATGTAAATGCTTTTACACCACCATCCGCTGGCGGTGTGGCAGGTACCGAACCCGCAGGTGGAGCAGATATCGACGGAGGTGACGGCAATGGTTGGTTATACACGTTTATTACACTCATCCTGCTCGCACTGGTCATCATCCTATGGAGAGCAAACTATGGCCTCCGCAGGGTCGCGAACGAGAAAGAAGGTCTGCCCAACGAGAAAGAAGTGCCTTTCTACCGCAATAAAGTGGTTATTGCCCTCGCTGTAATTGTAGGCTTCATCTTCGCAGGCTACTGGATCGTAAATGGCGCCATAGAACTTGGCCGCCAGACGAACTATCAGCCAGAACAGCCTATCTTCTATTCCCACAAGGTACACGCTGGAGTCAACCAGATTAACTGTCTCTACTGTCACGCTGGCGCTGAAAAGAGCCGCCACGCGATGATTCCTTCTCCTAACATGTGTATGAACTGCCACAAGCAGATCAGTGAATACACAGGCACCGAACCTCTGATCACAGCAGAAGGTAAAGAGATAGATGGTACAGCCGAAATTCAGAAACTTTATAAGTACGCTGGCTGGGATCCAGTGAAGAAAGACTACATCCGTGACGCAAACGGGAACATCATCTCAAGGCCAATTGAGTGGATCAAAATACATAACCTTCCTGATCACGTCTATTTCAGTCACGCACAGCACGTAAACGTTGGTAAAGTTCAGTGTCAGCAGTGCCATGGCGATATCCATGAAATGGATGAAGTTTATCAGTTTGCGCCATTGTCAATGGGCTGGTGTATCAACTGTCACCGTCAGACACAGGTACAGTTTGCGAACAATGATTACTACACGATTTTCGAAAAGTACCATGAAGAAATCAAAGCCGGCACCCGTACAGGTGTAACTGTTGAGGACATCGGTGGTACTGAGTGTATGAAATGTCACTACTAATAAGTAAGGGTTTTTATATACATTAATGGCTTAAAGAAGTACTGAGTTAAAGCACAAAAGCAAATCAGCACAACAGCACATTAGAGATTATGAGTCAAAAACAATATTGGAAAGGGCTTGAAGAGTACAACAATACTCAGGCTCACCAGGATACACTGAAAGATGAGTTTCAGGAACCTCTGCCTTTTGACTTGGGTGGAAAGCTTCTTGATGCAAAAGCTCCACGCCGTGACTTTCTCAAATATCTTGGCTTTAGCACCGCTGCCGCAATGCTTGCAGCTAGTTGTGAAATGCCGGTACGCAAGGCTATTCCTTATGCTATCAAACCCGAGGACATCATCCCTGGCGTTCCTAACTACTACGCATCTACTTTTGTAGATAACGGCGATTACTGCGCTGTTATCATAAAAACCCGCGATGGTCGCCCGATCAAAATCGAGGGCAACGAACGGTCTTCAATCACCCGTGGCGGTACTTCTGCCCGTGTACAGGCTTCCGTTCTGAACCTCTATGATACAGCTCGTCTCCGTCAGCCTTATGCGGAAGGGCACGAAGCTACCTTTGCCGCCATTGATCGCGCTGTAACTGAAGGTCTCGGTCGCACCTCCGGTCCGGCCTATTTGCTTACGGGTTCCATTCTTTCTCCTACAACGAAAGAAGTTATCAAACAGTTTACTTCCCGCTATCCTAACGTAAAGCACATCGTTTACGATCCGGTATCCTATTCCGGTATGCTGCTTGCCAACGAAGCGAGCTATGGTAAACGTACATTACCTTCCTATCAGTTCGATAGAGCAGATACAATTTTCAGCCTCGGCGCCGACTTCCTGGGTACCTGGCTGTCACCAATCGAATACGCAAAGCAATATAGCAGCCGCCGTCGTGTGAGTGCAAAGAACCTGACAATGTCTAAGCATTACCAGGTAGAACCAATGCATACTATCACTGGTGCAAAAGCAGATGAGCGTGCAGTATGTAAGCCTTCGGAGATGGGTGCTGTTGCTGTAGCACTTTACAACGCAGTCGTATCCGACACGATTCCAAATTTCCCTAACAAGAAGCTTAATAATACCATCACCAGAGCTGCAGTTGATCTGAAGAAAGGCAACGGTCTCGTAGTTTGCGGATCTAATGACGTAAACGTGCAAACCGTAGTCAATGCCATCAACGACAGACTCGGTGCAAATGGCAGGACGATCAACTGGAGCGTTACCAGCAATTACAGGCAAGGTATCGACTCCGATATGGTAAACCTGGTAAATGCAATGAATGCAGGTCAGGTAGGAGCTCTCCTGATCCACGGCGTGAATCCTGTTTACGAATACTTCCAGGGTTCTAAGTTTGCTGAAGGTCTTAAGAAAGTACCGCTTACTGTCTCCTTCGCAGACCGGATGAACGAAACTGCACAGCATTGCAAGTTCATCATACCTGATCACCACTATCTGGAGAGCTGGGGCGATGCTGAACCTAAGACCGGATACTTCAGCCTGATGCAGCCGGGTATTGCACCAATCTTCAAAACCCGCGCATTCCAGGACAGCCTTATGACCTGGGCCGGTGCCACTACAGACTACGCCACCTACTGGCGTCAGTACTGGATTGGCAAACTGGGTGGCCAGGAGAATTTTGATAAAGCGCTTCAGGATGGTGTTATAGAACCTGCCGGTGCTGCAGCTACACTTGCAACTAATGCTGGCACAACCAACGCACAGGACACAACTACAGGTACAACACCTGTGGCAGCTGGTATAACTACTGGCGGTGCTTCTTTTGCCGGTAACGTAGCAGCTGCGGTAAGCGCAATTCAGCAGACCAAATCTGGTCAGAAGGAAATATACGTCTACGAGAAGATTTCAATGGGCCATGGTGGTGGCTGGAGCAATAACCCCTGGCTCCAGGAATTACCTGATCCGTTGACCAAGGCAACCTGGGACAACTACGCCTGCGTATCTCCACAGACTGCTAAGGAGCTCGATGCGGAACTGACCAGCATTACCCAGGTAGATCTTAGAAAACATGTGATAAAACTTACTGCCAACGGTGTTACAACCGAGCTACCAATTGTTGTAGTTCCGGGTATGCACAATGATGTAGTGGCAGTAGCAGTAGGTTACGGGCGCGACGAGAAAGTCGGTCGAGCAGCGGCAAACACCGGTAAGAATGCATATCCTTTCCTTTCCTGGAACGGTATGACCTTCGACAAACATGCTACCGTTTCTATCGAAAAAACCGGGAATTTCCACGATGTGGCAATTACCCAAACACATATGAGTTACGAGGGCCGCCCCATCATTCATGAGTACACCCTCGGTGAATTTGCTGCTCACCCAACTCACCTGATCGAACATAGGGAAGCTGAGATTGGACACTATGCGCACCTGCCCTGGGTAGATTCAGGACACGGAGAAGGACATGGTGCAGAAGGCGGTCATGGAGCTGCAAATGCTCATGGTGCAACGGATGGCGTGACACAGGCTTTACCCGCTACTCAGAGTCTGGAAGAAGGTTTCCGTGAGAACGGTACATTATATCCCAACTATGTATCTCCCGGTATCCACTGGGGAATGTCCATAGATCTTAACACTTGTATTGGTTGTAGCGCTTGCGTAGTTGCTTGCCAGGCTGAGAATAACATCTCTGTCGTTGGTAAAACACACGTGCTTAAGGCTCAGGAAATGCATTGGCTCCGTATAGATCGCTATTTCAGCGGTATGCCGGAAGATCCAAATACGATCCAGACAGTATTCCAACCGATGCTATGTCAGCACTGTGACAATGCGCCTTGTGAAAATGTTTGTCCCGTAGCTGCCACGCCACACTCCAGCGAAGGTCTCAACATGATGACCTACAACCGTTGTATTGGTACCAAGTATTGCGCAAATAACTGTCCATACAAAGTTCGTCACTTCAACTGGATGGACTGGAATGATGCTGACTGCTTTGAAGACAACCTGTACGAAGATGGACGTCGTGATGACATGAACGATTCACTTACCAGAATGGTACTGAATCCGGATGTTACCGTACGTAGCCGTGGTGTCATGGAGAAATGTACATTCTGCGTACAGCGTTTGCAGGAAGCAAAACTGAATGCAAAAGCAGACGGTCGTCCGCTGCGTGACGGGGAAGCAAGAACTGCCTGCCAGCAGTCCTGTCCAACGGATGCCATACTGTTCGGTAATGTGAATGACACAAACAGTGCAATACACAGACTACGCCGTGAAGAACAGCGTGAGAGAATGTACTATGTACTTGAGTCCATTCACACATTGCCAAACGTGAACTACCTGGCTAAAGTCCGCAACACGGATGTGATCGTCGGCGGTGATGAGAAACTGGACGGAATGATGAACGAACATATTTAGGAACTGGAGCGATAGAATAGGATAAGACGGTTCCAGAAGTCGGAACTATAAATTAAATTAAAACGAACTATTACTAATTACGTGCTATGCATTTAAAGTACGAATCGTTTGTACGGGAACCGCTGGTTGATGGAGACAAAACCTACCACCAGATAACGGAAGACATCGTTCGCCCGATCGAACAGAAACCGGGCCGCATGTGGTATGTGGGTTTCTTCTTTTCAATAGCGCTTCTTTTATTTGGCGTATTCTCTGTCTATTGGGAAGTGTATTGGGGTATAGGTGTCTGGGGCATCAATCGTACAGTAGGCTGGGGATGGGATATCACCAACTTCGTATGGTGGGTAGGTATTGGTCACGCCGGTACTCTGATCTCTGCCATCCTTCTGCTTTTCCGCCAGGGCTGGAGAACAGGTGTAAACCGTGCTGCTGAGGCCATGACAATCTTTGCCGTAATGTGCGCAGGTCAGTTTCCGATCTTCCACATGGGTCGTGTATGGGATGGTTTCTTCGTACTCCCTTATCCAAACACACGCGGACCGCTGTGGCCTAACTTCAACTCAGCACTTCTTTGGGACGTATTCGCGATCTCGACATACTTCACGGTATCACTGTTGTTCTGGTACTCAGGTCTGATTCCTGACTTTGCCACCGTACGCGATCGCGCCAGGACCAAGCTTCGCAAGATGCTTTATGGTGTGGCATCTTTCGGCTGGACGGGTACTGCCAAGAACTGGCAACGGCATGAGGCATTATCGCTGGTACTGGCTGGTCTTTCTACACCGCTCGTACTTTCCGTACACACAATCGTATCCTTTGACTTCGCTACCTCAGTTATCCCGGGATGGCACACAACTATCTTTCCGCCATACTTCGTTGCAGGCGCGATCTTCTCAGGTTTTGCCATGGTGCAAACACTGCTGATCATCTGCCGCCGTATCATGGGACTGGAAGACTATATCACGATCGGCCACATTGAAGCAATGAACAAAGTAATTGTTCTGACAGGTTCTATTGTGGGTGTAGCATATCTGACCGAGCTCTTTATGGCCTGGTATAGCCAGGTGATTTATGAGCAGGCAGCGTTTAACTGGCGTATTATGGGTCCATACTGGTGGAGCTACTGGGCAATGATGACCTGTAACGTGGTTTCTCCTCAGCTCTTCTGGTTCAAGAAGCTCCGCAGGAACATTGCTTTCACCTTCATCATGTCAATTGTGGTAAACATAGGTATGTGGTTTGAGCGTTTCGTAATCATTGTTACGTCTCTGTATCGTGATTACCTGCCAAGCTCCTGGACCTACTACAGCCCCACCTGGCCAGAAGTCGGTTTCTACCTTGGAACGTTTGGACTCTTCTTCACCTGCTTCTTCCTCTTTGCAAAATACTTCCCAGTTATTGCAATCGCGGAAATCAAGTTTGTACTGAAGACTTCAGGTGAGAGTTATAAGAAGAAGATGGCTGCTATTGACGAAAAAAGTACTGAGGAATTTATTCACGAACAAGCTGAGGCCCATCACCATCATTAATAAAAATATGACACTTAGCCACGGGTTAAGAGTCAGTAAGAGAATAAAAGTTAGTTGCCAATTGGCTGATTGTCAAATTGACTAATTAAAATACAAAATGGCTATAAAGAAATTTGCAGTAGCGTGTTATGATGATGAAGAGGTTTTGTTCCCTGCAGTAAAGAAAGTGCGCAATAGCGGTTATAAACTGCACGATGTGTATACACCTTTCCCGGTGCACGGACTTGACAGTGCCCTTGGATATAAGGAAACAGACCTGCACGTTGCTGGCTTCATATATGGTATCACAGGTACCGCAACTGCTCTTGGTTTCATGAGCTGGATATTTACCAGTGACTGGCCGATGAACTTTGGTGGTAAACCACATTTCTCGCTGCCTGCGTTCATTCCCATCGTGTTTGAACTTACCGTACTTTTTGCTGCCGTTGGGATGGTCCTTACATTCTGCTATCTGAACCAGATAATGCCCGGTGTAAAGAAACATGTGTTTCATCCACGTCAGACTGATGATTTGTTCGTGGTAGCTATTGAACTGAATGAACATGTTTCAGAAATAGAGGTGATTGATTTCCTCAAGTCTACAGGAGCTGTTGAAACAAACGTGCAGGTTGCAGAGTCAGAGTGGTGGTATGGCCGTTTTGATAAGGCAGAAGAGTATGAAAAAGCGTAGTTGAAGAAGTGTTTTGACTGACAGTGTTTTAACTATTTGAACTTTAGAAATTAGTATGAATAAGACCAAAAGCATAGTAATAGCAAGCCTGGTAGTAGGTC
>JAFAAT010000309.1 GCA_023426425.1 Bacteroidota bacterium
CCGATGACAAATACGAATTCAGTAACTCCCGCTTCCAGCAATTGGTCGACAATCACGCTCAGGATCGTCTTACCGGCTATGGGTATTAAGGCTTTTGGCTGAGTGTATGTGAGCGGGCGCAGCTTGGTACCGGCACCTGCAACGGGTATAATGGCTTTCACAATCTTTGGTTTTATACGAAACCACCATCGTGCTGTTTTCAGCAGATGCTGGTTTCGGCGGTGAAAATACTAATAAACGGCTAAGACAAACGAAAAGGCAAAAACGAGAAAGTTAAATGACTGAAAACGCTAATCACACATTGGAGGTGAATTTCAAAGCCCGAAGTTCGCAATCCGAATAGTGTGAAAAATCAAAAAGGTTAAGAATGCCGCAAAGGCTGGATGGTCTGGTGCCGGTGAATTCAATTATATACTTCAATAACAGAAATCGCCAAAGCAGCGCCTAGTGATGCTTGCAAAAACTAACATAGACTTGCACGGCACAGTAATCGCCACATAGGATTGTTGGCCTATCGAACCATTAATGTCCGGAACCCTACTCTTTCAAAATCCCCTCCGCCAATAGCTTCCACTGTATCTTCGAAAAACTGATAATTCCAGCTGCTCCAACCACTGCGTCACGTATCTTATCCAAGGTAGATTCAGCGTCGGTATTCGGCTTTGTATTGCGGTCATAAATGGCAACTGTCACCTTTGTCCCCTCTCTTGTGACGGTAAATGTACTAGTGGACTCCCTCGAATAGAAATGCGCAGTATCAGACTTTTCACCTTCCGGGTTGTCCGTAGGCCTTACTCGTATCGCAAGACTCTCAACCTGTTCCGACTCCACTTCTTCAAGCGCCTCAATTTCCACCCAGTCATAGCCGTGTCCTGTGTCACTGCCAGGGCCGGGAATATTGATCTTAAAGCGGTACCCCTTCTGCGCGGGACTGGGGGCCTGTCTGCCCTCTCGGTCTATCAGCTGGAAATGCGCAGAAATGCCACCTGCGTAATCATGCCAGTTGTTTACATCCAGCAAACGGTTCCTTGCTATCTCGTAGAATTTCTTCGCCTGCTCCAGGCTCTCAAACGATTTACTACTGGAAGTATCGATTGGTACACCCTCCTGCTGTGGAGGGATTGCCCCTGTGTAGTTCTTTTCACTCATACCTAAGCACCTGTAAATCCTGTGCCTGGTCTTTCGATCCCGATGTGCCTCTGTTTCATACGTAAAAAATCCTCCGGCGGTACAGTTTTGTTGCATTTTCTGGCTCATTTTCCACATTAAAATCTTAATTACTATGGCAGAAAACTTTCGCAACAGACAGTATGGACGTCGCACCACCGGAGGCGACTGGTGGGATGATGCAGGCTATCGAAATTCAGGCCGCGACCGCGACTGGGATGAATACAGTGGACCCGGCTATGGTCGTAACACCAATTCTGGCTGGGGCTACAGGAATCAGAGAAACCGAGACATGCCTTTTGGCTATGAAGGTGAAGGGTTTGGCACCTATGGCTACGGAGGCTACAACATGAGCGACTACGGCTTTGGTAGCAATGCCGGGCATGGAGGAGGCTATGGCGCCCGCGAGAGTGGCCGGTACGGCGCTGATTATGATGGATATAGGAGCGGCTATGGGAATCGTGATCGTGGCTATGGCTTCAATCGGGACTGGGAAAATGACCCTGACAACAGGTACAGACGCAGCCGCTACGATAGCAGTCATGGCGACCGTGACTGGTGGGATCGTACTACCGACGAGGTGGCAAGCTGGTTTGGTGATGAAGATGCCGAGCGCCGCCGCAGGAGGGACAAAACGGAAGGCGCACATCGAGGTAAAGGACCCAAAGGCTATCGCCGATCAGACGACAGGATCCGGGAAGATGTAAATGACCGTTTGTATGAAGATCCCTGGGTAGATGCCTCAGACGTAGAGGTGACCGTCAACAATTCTGAAGTCACACTAACCGGACATGTAACCAGCAGGGGAGAAAAACGCAGGATTGAAGACCTTGTGGAATCCATCTCCGGAGTGCAGCATGTGGAAAACAGGCTGCGTGTAACAGTCGACGAGACATCCCAGCGCAACAGGGACTACACCTACCCTACTGCTACTACCACTGGTGGTGCTACTAACACCGATAGCCGCGTTGAAAATGGCAAATCGCGCACCAGCAGAACAATCTAGAACGATCACTTATGTTGCTATATGACAGCCGTTTCAAATTGAAACGGCTGTTGTCGTTTTAGAATTCCGGCATTTAGTGGAGCCGCGATCTGGAAGCAGTCAGCTATCGATTAAAAGTCTCTACCCAATCCCTTAACATGGCTTCCAGCTTTTTACTTGCTTCCCCCGGTTGCAGACGCCACAGCCAATTGTTATTCACAGTTCCCGGAGTATTCATCCTTGTTGTCTGATCTAAGCCCAGGATATCCTGCATTGGCAATATCGCAATCCGCGCCACTGACGCATAAGCCACCCGCGCAAGAATCTCATGTATATTCTTCTTGCGTACTTTCAAGCCAAGGTAATGATGCATCCGTCTGTGGTCTGCTTTGTTTGTCTCTTCTTTATACCAGCCGATCGTGGTGTTGTTGTCATGAGTACCTGTGTAAACTATTGTGTTGTGTTTGTAGTTGTGAGGAATGTCGACTGACTCAGGCATGTTATCACCCCAGGCAAACTGCAACACCTTCATTCCCGGCAAACCTACCTGATCACGCAAAGCATACACCGCCTCCATCTTATCACCCAGATCTTCTGCCACAAAAGGCAGATGACCGAGCGCTCGTTCCACAACATCGAAGAATTCCTTGCGCGGACCGGGAAGCCACTCACCATTCCTGGCAGTTGTTTCTCCTGCCGGCACCTGCCAGTAATCCTGCAATGCCCGGAAATGATCAATCCGCAACAGGTCGAACAATTCAAGATTCTTGCGGAGCCGCAGCACCCACCAGGCATAATCCTGTTCTTTGACTTTGTTCCAATTGAAAGTGGGCATGCCCCAGAGTTGCCCGTCCTCGCTGAAATAATCAGGAGGTACTCCCGCCATGCCTGTCATATTCCCATCCTTGTCGAGACAGAATAGTTCAGGATGTGCCCATACATCCACAGAATCATAGCTCACATAAAACGGCATATCTCCAAAGAGCTGTATTCCCTGTGCATTGGCATAAGCCCGTAGCGCCTTCCATTGTCTTAGGAAAATAAACTGCAGCCATTTCACCTGGTCGAGCTCCTGCTGATGTTCTGACCTAAAGCTCTCCAGTGCTGACGTCTGGCGCATTTTGTAGGCTTGCTCCCACTCATTCCAGGGACGGTCTCCCTGGTGTCGTTTCAGCACCCGGTATAAGGCCATGTCATCCAGCCAGGCCGATTCAGCTTCACAGAACTGCCGGAAACCGGATTGAAGACATGAAAAACCTCCGCTGACAAAACGTTCATAGGCCTGTTGCAGCAACAGGTTGCGCAGTTGCTCGGCACGGGCATAATCTGTAATAGCGCCTGCAGGCAACCGGTACTCCTGAAGTTGTTCAGCATCCAGCAACCCTTCTTCCACCAGCAGTTCAGGACTTATCAGCAAGGGATTACCACCCATACTGGAGAATGAGCTGTATGGCGAGTGACCGGCACCCGCCTCTGTAGGATTTAATGGTAAGATCTGCCAGTATTTCTGTTTACTTCTGGCAAGGAAATCCACAAATTTCTTTGCTTCCGGTCCCAAATCGCCAATACCGAAAGCTGAAGGTAGCGAAGACACTGCCAGCAGGATACCCGCACCACGGTTATTCTGAACGGGTGCTGCCTGAAGAATCGCAAACGGCAGCGTGTTGAACAGCTCTGAAACGGCCACACTACCATCGAGTTTTACCTCCTTCCTGCTAAGTATATTGTTGAATCGCTTAGGGCATTCTGCAGGCAAACCGATTCTGGTATTGCCCCAATCTACATCTTCAATAGTTTTCCCTTGCTTTTTGCAAAGCAGCGCCAGCTGCAATGGCACGGCCACTAAAATCCATTGTTGTCCGTGCCTGCGTGCAAAAGCCAACACATGGGCCTTGTGTTTACCCGTTACCTGTAGCGGAATGTAAAGTCCTTCAGCAAAAAGCTCCACATGCTGTTGTCGCAACTTCAGCAGCCTATGGAGCAACCAAACTTTAATCGCTGGATCTGTACGGTTCTCCCACAGGCGTTCCACAAATCGCTCACTGTCCTGTTCATCGCTTATGCGCTGTAGCACTTGCAGTCTTTGCTCATAATCCACTTCACGCCGGTTGTCAGGATCAACCAGACTCAAATCCCAAAACTCCGTACCCTGGTAAGTATCGGGAATGCCAGGACAGGTGAACTTAAGCAGCAAAGCGGACAGCGAGTTGACGATGCCATACAACGCAATCTTTTGGTGGAAGGGTTCAAAAGTTTTCCAGAACGCACCGTGTTTATCCAATAGTAAATTTGCAAACTGTTTTGTAGCTGTTTCATAATCTGCGTTGGGTGCAGTCCAGTTGGAATTTATCTTCGCTTCACGCAATGCTTTTTCAAGAAATTGTTCAAGCCTTGCAGGAAAATTGTCTTCATCAGCTCCTGGCATAGGATAAGCTCCGACAAGCGTCTGGTAAATGAAATACTCATCGTTTGCATCGGGTTGTCGTTGGTTTCTCCGTCCTTCATTTAGCTTTTGCCACTCCTGCACCAGCTTCAGCCATTCATCCGAAAGTTCAGTGAGCACAGTAAGTCTGGCGCGCACATCCTCTCCCCGTTTTGTATCATGAGTGGATGTGGTATTCATTGTCAATGGCCAGTGGTTCTGCCTCGCTACCATCTGTTCATGAAAACGCTGAGGGGAAAGCGAAAATGACTCAGGACCATCACCCACATCATTGTGCCCAATAAACCGGTTGTAGGTGTACATTAATGTATCCTCCACACCCTTTGCCATTAATGGGCCGCTAAACTGCATGCAGCGCATGTAAAAATGCGCCGCTTTCCTTCTGTAGTTCTCGTCCTCTGAGCGTGGCCGATCCAGCAACGTTTCTTCCAGCAATCGAACTGCAGGAGTGAGATCCGGATGTGAAGCCGCAACTTCAGCCAGAATCCCACGAACTGCTTCGGCTTCTCTGTTTTCAAGTGGCATTCTATTACCGTAATAACGGTAGACTGGACATTCGACCAAAAACGCACCGATTGCCTCCTTAAGCAAGGCCGGCGCCACCTGCTCCGCGTCTGCAAGTTCAGATGAGACAAATAACCTGTATAGGTTGTCAAGCTCACCACCCATGTATTCTTTCAGAATCAAGGCTTTTTTACTTCTGATCTGATGGTGAACCGGCGTGCTATCACCAATGAGCTCCTGGTAGTATCGCGTGAATCTCTCCTCGGCAGCAGGGTTGGTAAAAAGTTTATTTACCAGCGAAACGAAGTCATATCCTGAACTCCCTTCCACCTGCCATTGAGCGGGAAGATCCTCCTCCGGCTGCAATATCTTCTCCACAATCACATAAGTGTTATTCCCCGCGACTGCTTTTAGTGAATCGAGGTACTTCGTTGGATCATAGAGCCCGTCAATATGGTCGATGCGTAGTCCCTGGAACACACCGTCGTTAACCAACTGCTGGATGACTTTGTGGTAGTCGGCAAATACCCGCTCGTCCTGTATATTCAGACAAATAAGTCCGTTGATGGTGAAAAAACGACGGAAGTTGATCCGGTTGTCGGTTTCCTGCCAATGGCACAACCTGTAGTGCTGTTGCAGTACTATATTCAGCAGTAGTTTCTTGTCTGAATTGACTTTCTCAATGCAGGAAGCGAGGTCGGTGTTTCCGGCGTTCACAGCCACCACTTTTTCCACAGACTCCTTGTTCACCGGGTAGTAGCTATCGTAGTATTGCAGCATTAGTTTCTCCTGCTGCCCGACCAGCTTCAGTTCGCCTTTTTCTATGGCCTCTTCGACTGAGCCACCAAGGAAGGGCACCATAATCTTACCCTCGTAAACCGGTGAATCCCACTGAATGTCGAAATAGGGCGCATAGGTCGATTCCTTACCTTTTTCCAGCACATCCATCAGCCATTCGTTCTTTGGATGAAAAGCCATGTGATTTGGTACGATGTCCTGCAACCAGTTAAGGTCCTGTGTTTGTAGTTGTGCTGCGATATTCCGGAGCTGTCCCTCTGTGCCAATCTCAGGATTGATGCGATGCGGATGAATACCATCATAGCCGTGTGTGCTGCCAGGTGTTGCGGCAAACACAGGAGAGGCATAAATCGTCTTCACTCCCAGTTGCTTAAGATAGGGTATTATCCTTTCCAGATGCTGAAAAGTGAAGTCTTTATGAAACTGTATGCGATAGGTCGCTACAGGATTGAACATATCGGTCAATGATTTGAATAAATTAAGATTGATTCCCCGGGCAGAGTAATCGGTGCTCCTGCTTCTGGATTTTGTTCCGCCTGCACTTTACCACCCCACTGCGGGTCTGCAGAATTCAACAACAGATTCCAGTGCAAGTTTGATGATGGCATTACAACATTCTGTTCCGACACAGAAAAATTCATCAGGCAAACTAGTTTATGCTCGAGGTGCCAACGACTAAGCAGCAGGACTTTTTGCTCTTCATCAAACTGCACCTGCAACTTTTTCCTGTCGGTGTGTTGCAGCACGGGGTGTTGTTTTCTTAGCCGGATGAGCGTTTTGTAGAAATGAAGCAGAATGCTATGTGGTTCCGGTTTCACGAGGCTCCAGTCGAGTTGCGACTCTTTGAATATCTCTTCGGACTGCGGATCTGGCGCTTCTCCTTTCGCATGAAACGCTTCAAATTCCGCTTTGCGACCCTTTCTCACTGCTTCTACAAGCTGCGGAT
>JAFAAT010000015.1 GCA_023426425.1 Bacteroidota bacterium
TGTTCTTCCTGCAAGTGGGTCTGGAAGGAAAGGGAATCGATGTGGTTCGCTACCTCGGACTGCACTACTGGCGCTCCCCACTATTCGGCCCCTGGCAGTTGTTTACACACATGTTCATGCATGGCAACTTCACCCACCTCCTGTCCAACATGTTCGCGCTATGGATGTTCGGTAGTGTGCTCGAGAATGTCTGGAACGGCAAACGTTTCCTGATGTTCTACCTCATATGTGGACTCGGCGCCGCGATTCTACACCTCGGAGTCCTCGGTTATGAATTCCGCCTGTTTGAAACAGCTTTCGTAGAGTATCAGCAAACAGCTGGTCTCGACACCTACATCCGTTTCCTCCAAAGCCAGGACCTGGATCAATCACCTTTTTTCAATAACATCAGAACATTCTGGGAAGCCAATCCCGCCTGTGGCAACTGTGTTCAGCAAAGCATAGAAGCTATCAACATGTACTACCTGCAGATGATTAATCAACCTACAGTGGGTGCATCAGGCGCAGTATTCGGGATTCTGTTTGCCTTCGGCTACTTGTTTCCAAACACTTTACTCTACATCTATTTCCTTGTACCTATCAAAGCCAAATATGTGGTGGGCGCCTACGCCCTGTTCGAATTATTCGCCGGTTTCAGAAACTCCGCTGGCGATAATATCGCCCATTTTGCTCACCTTGGTGGTATGCTTGTTGCATTTATTATTTTAAAGATATGGAGCCGGAATGTCAGGAACCGGTTCTACTAGTCATATATGAAAACAGCTTACAGAAGACCCGATCAAATCTTTATCCCCGGCTATCAGGAGAACGGGGCACTGCAGCTAATCGTCGCAAGCGGTGTCTCCTTCGTATTGTTTCATTTCGTCAGGATCATCATGCTCCTGGTCGAAATGGATAAAACCGAGGTTTTCGACTACATGTTCCCAAACATTGGACTCTCCACCCTGGCAGCCCTCACCGAAAAATTCTGGACGGTCTTCACTTATGGATGGGTACACCACGGCTTTTTCGACTGGTTCACTAATATGATCTGGCTCTATTGCTTCGGCTCTGTACTTCAGAATATCGCTGGCTACCGTCAGGTCATTCCACTTTTCTTTTTATCACTGGTTGTCGGAGGTGTCTTCTATTTCGCTGCCCTTTTTGCTGCTCCGGATATCTTCTCCCCAGGCAATCGCATCTTCCTCGGAGCACAATCAGGCGTGCTGGCACTCGGTATCGCTGCATTTACCCTAAGCCCACGATATAAACTCCACATTTCCTCCACTTTTACCATCCCCCTCAGCCTGGTCGTCGGCATCTATGTACTACTGGATCTGATAGTCTACATACCAGACCAATTATATGTACTCGCTCTTTGCCTCGGCGGTGCACTCACTGGCTTTGGCTATGCCCATCTCATCAAGTCTGGCTTTCGCCCTGGTGAGAAGGTTTATTCAGGTCTGGGCAGGATTCAGACCGTCGCCACACCCAACGAAGCAAGCCTCCAGGAACGGAAGTCTGCAAAGCGTATGGAAGTACTTCGGGGAATGTATGAGCCCAAAACAGGGATTCCCCAGCAAAGAATAGATGATATTCTTGATAAAATAAATGAAGCTGGTTTCCACGCTTTAACTAGAGAAGAGAAGGAAATTTTGTTGCGGGCAAGTAAAGACAGCGACTAATTCGATTGGTGTGAAAAAAACCAAAAGCCTCCTCAGAAGGGTCTTCAGTAGCACTTTGCTTTTATTCAATCTTGGAGCAATCCTGTGGCTGTTCTTGTGTTACGCTGCGTCCATCATCAGCCCACTGGAGTTTGGCTACATTTCCTTTTTCAGTCTTACTACGCCCTTCGCACTACTGGCAAACCTGCTTTTTATTGCGCTCTGGTTATTCTCCAGTCGCAAATGGAAAGCACTATTCTCAATTGTCGCACTGCTATGTTGCTGGAAAATGGTCCCTGCCGTACTGGGCTTCCACATCTTTCCCACCAACGACTGGGAACGCAGTCAGAATTCCTTCAAGGTAATGACCTGGAACGTCCACGCTATGGGTGTGTTCAGTAACCCGAAGGAAGCCGAACATGCTGAGGCAGTAATGGATTTGATCTCCGCACAGGATGCAGATATTCTCTGCCTGCCGGAGTATGCAGTACACGCCGATCCTAAAAAAAGAGTCTACACTCCTAAGATCAAAAAGGCCAACAGCTACAAATACTTCCACTTCACAGAAGATAACGACTATGGCCAGGCAATCAGGTTGGGAACCGCAGTCTTCTCAAAATATCCTGTAGTGTTCCAAAAAGAGCACCCATTAGGTAAATATATCTACATGCTACAGTGCGATGTCGAAGTCTCCAAAGGCAACATCATCAGCGTCTACGTATTGCATCTTCAGTCCTTTGGCCTTAGCGACGATGATAAAGCCCTGATCGAAGAAGTAAAGCAACAACCAAACACCAATGTAATCAGTCATAAAGGCCGCTCCTATGCCTGGAAGTTTCGGCGGGCCTATCAGATACGAGCCACACAGGCAGAAATGGCAGCAGCTATCATCTCCAGGAGCAAACATCCTGTAATAATTTGTGGCGACTTCAACGACCTGCCTTTTTCCTACACTTACCGTACAATTCGTGGTAAGCTTCAAGACGCTTTTGCTTCTAAAGGCACGGGGTTCGGCCGAACGTACAATCAGATTATCCCCACTCTTCGTATAGATTACATTCTCTACGATGAAAACGCACTAAAGGTCAAAGCCTTTGAAACACTCAGCACTCAGGCCTCAGACCACAACCCTGTCATCGCCAATTTCGAAATAATCGACTCCGGTAAACGCTAAGCCTTATTTTTGCGTTTATTTTTCAGGAATGTCCCAACTGCATATCTACAATTCATATACGCGTCAGAAAGAAAAGTTTGAACCAATCACTCCCGGTCACGCCGGTATGTACGTATGTGGACCAACCGTCTCAGGAGAATCTCATCTCGGCCACGCACGTCCCTACATAACCTTTGACGTCTTGTATCGCTATCTCACCCACCTTGGCTATAAAGTGCGCTATGTCAGAAACATCACAGATGCCGGGCATTTCGAAGAAGAGGGTAGGGCAGCAGAAGATAAAGTAGCTGAAAAAGCAAAGCTCGAAAAGCTCGAGCCAATGGAACTGGTACACAAATACACCAACCTTTTCCATTGGGGCATGCGCCTTTTCAACAATCTCGATCCCAGCATAGAACCCACTGCCACCGGTCATATCATCGAACAGATTTCGATGATCCAAAAGATCATGCAGGAAGGCTATGCATACGAGGTAAACGGTTCTGTCTACTTCGACGTAAAGAAATATGCAGAGCAACATCCCTACGGCAAGCTTTCCGGACGGGTGTTAGATGACCTGCTCGAAACCACCAGAGACCTCGAAGGTCAGGAAGAAAAACGCAACAAAGCGGACTTCGCACTTTGGAAGGCTGCACCCGAACAACACATTATGCGCTGGCAAAGCCCTTGGGGTGAAGGCTTTCCCGGCTGGCATATCGAATGCTCGGCAATGAGTAGCAAATATCTAGGCGAGTCCTTCGACATCCACGGCGGCGGTATGGACCTCCAGTTCCCTCACCACGAATCTGAAATTGCTCAATCCACCATAGCTCACGGCCACCCTCCTGTGCGCTACTGGATGCACAATAACATGATCACCATCAACGGTAAGAAGATGGGCAAGAGCTACAACAATGTGATCAAACTCACAGAACTGTTCAGTGGCAACCACCCTATCCTTGAACAATCCTATCATCCTATGGTTGTGCGCTTCTACATTCTACAAACGCACTACCGTAGTACACTTGATTTTTCCAATGAAGCTCTCCAGGCTTCTGAAAGAGCATTACGCAGGCTCTGGGAAGCTTATGAAGTACTGAAAGGACTTAGTACAGAAGTTACCGCAGCATCATATGCTGAACTTGATCAGAAGGTGCAAACCTGGTGCACTGAGTGCACCGATTTCATGAATGATGACTTGAACACTGCTAAGGTAATCGCCAACTTGTTCGAACTTGCTCCTGTGATCAACGGAATCAAAGGTGGCCAGCTTCCATCTGACAGCCTTTCTTCGGGTACCTTGAATTTACTTAAAGATACCTTCAAGACATTCCTGGAAGATATCCTTGGCTTACAACCACTGCAAGCAGAGAAAAGCGACAAGCTTGACAAGGTCCTGTCTCTCCTGATCGACATCAGAAAGGATGCAAGAACCAGGAAAGACTTCGCCACCTCCGACCAGATAAGAAACAGGCTTGCAGAGGCTGGGGTTATGCTCAAAGACGAGAAGGACGGCAGTGTCACATACACGATTGAATAGAACCGGATGAAGAACTTTGCTCGAATATTCAGGTATCTGGCTGACTACAAAGGCCAGGTAACGATTTATTTCATTACCAGCCTATTGGCAACACTCTTTTCAGTGTTCTCACTGTCGCTTTTGGCTCCCGCCATGCAGGTACTGTTTGTAAAACAAGAGATATCTGAAGGCGACGAACTGCTGGATAGGGTGAATAACTACGTTACCAGCCTGATGCAGGAGTATTCCCCAATGACAGCCCTTATCCTGGTTATAGGCGTTGTAGTCCTTGCAACAATATTAAAGAACCTTTTTATCTACATATCCCGTTACATCCTTAACCCTCTCCGCAATGCCGTTCTTCGAAGGCTTAGGAATGACCTTTTCGAAAAAACACTGTCACTCCCCATCGGCTTTTTCACAGAAGAAAGAAAAGGCGATCTTATCTCCAGGATGACCAATGACATCAATGAAGTGGAACTGTCCATTATGGCTATGCTCGAAGTGGTCTTCCGTGAGCCTCTGGTAATCATCGTTACTCTCACAGGTATGCTGATAATCAGTCCTCAGCTCACACTGTTTTTGCTGATATTCCTGCCGGTTACTGGATTTCTAATCGGTAAGATTGGTAAGTCCCTCCGTAAGCACTCTACCGTCACACAAGAACAGCTGGGCGCAATGCTTGGAGTCCTGGATGAAACACTTAGCGGAATGCGGGTATTAAAAGCTTTCAATGCAGAACCCCACCAGCATTTGCGTTTCATGAAGATCAACAACCTGATCTTCAGAACCAGGAACAAGATCATGGCTCGCTTCGAACTAGGCTCTCCGCTGTCTGAAACTATGGGTGTCATTGTGGTCGGAATTGTCCTGCTCTATGGTGGTAGCCTCATTTTCTCCGGCACAGAAACTTCTGCTCAATGGCTGTTTGGTTTCATTGCCCTTTTTTCACAAATCATCAATCCCTTCAAGAGCCTTTCCAACAGCTTCCTCAACATCCGCAAAGGCACCGCCGCTCTCGACCGGATAGAACAGTTGCTGAATGTGGAAAATACCATCAAAGAGTCAGCCAACCCACAGCCAATCAAATCCTTCAACGATAGAATAGAACTGCGAAACGTTCACTTCAACTATGGGGAGCGCAAAGTGCTCAACGGCATCAACCTCACCATCGAAAAAGGAAAAACCATTGCACTTGTCGGTGCATCAGGCGCAGGTAAATCTACTTTGGTCGATCTGGTTCCCCGTTTTCATGATGTGACTAGCGGGCAAATTCTTATCGATGGCGTCGACGTCAAAGAGTATAAACTGGACGAGCTGCGTCGTTTGATTGGAGTAGTAAGCCAGGAGCCTATCCTCTTCAACGACACGATCTACAATAACATCACTCTGGGAACAGGTGGAGCTACTAAAGAACACGTAGAAGAAGCCGCACGCATAGCCCATGCCCACCAGTTCATAACCAGAAAACCTGAAGGTTACGATACCTACGTTGGCGACCGCGGCACTAAGCTATCCGGAGGCGAACGTCAACGGGTAACTATCGCAAGGGCGGTGCTAAAGAATCCTCCCATCCTCATCCTCGATGAGGCCACTTCCTCCCTCGATACGGAAAGCGAACGAATGGTCCAGGAAGCAATCAATTCCCTGATGCAAAACCGAACCTGTATCGTAATTGCCCACCGCTTGTCCACTGTACAACACGCTGACGAGATCATCGTCCTCAACGCCGGCCAGATTGCCGAACGTGGTACACACAATGAACTCATTCAAAAGCGTGGACTTTACAATAAACTCGTGGAAATGCAGCAGGTAAAATAGTTTCAGGCTATACCCACTGCTTCCGGTATATTTGCATAAACCTTAACTCATTAGTGAGCCCCGGACAATTTTTGGCAGGTATCTCTTTGACTCTTAGTCGTTAGACACGCCAGCCATTGTTTACTCGAAGGCCGGATGAGTACCCAAATGAAATATTGAAATGAAGAAAATACTGGTTACCGGTGGCTGCGGCTATATAGGCGGGCACACTATCGTCGATCTGATTGACAACGGCTTTGAAGTAATCTCAGTCGACGACCTTTCAAAAGGCTCAATGCGCATGCTCCATGGCGTCGAAAAGATCGTCCGCAAAACAGTCAAGAACTACAAAGTCAACCTCTGCGACTTCGACGACACCGAAACCATCTTCATCGAAAACCCCGACATCGTAGGCATCATCCACTTCGCTGCCTTCAAGTCTGTGCCGGAATCAGTCTCCGAACCTCTCAAGTACTTCAGGAATAATATTGGCTCTCTGGTCAATATCCTCCAGTGCGCTCAGAACTACAACGTAAAAAACTTTGTATTCTCTTCTTCCTGCTCCGTCTACGGTAATGCAGAAAAACTGCCTGTAGAAGAATCCGCTCCTCTTGCTACACCTGAATCTCCCTATGCACGTACCAAGCAGATGGGCGAAGCAATCTGTGAAGACTGGACGAAAGCAGCTGCTGGATTCAATGCCATCCTGCTCCGCTATTTCAACCCGGTTGGTGCACACCCATCAGCTATTATCGGCGAATTACAGGAAAAACCAGAAAACCTTGTACCCGTAATTACTCAGACCGCCATCGGCAAAAGAGATGAAATGAATGTCTTCGGCACTGACTATCCCACAAGAGACGGTTCCTGCGTCCGCGATTACATTCACGTCATGGACATAGCCAATGCCCACACTCGGGCACTTCAGTACATGCTGGACGGCAAAAACCATCATCAGTGCGAGGTGTTTAACCTCGGTACCGGCAACGGTGTCACCGTGCTCGAACTGATCAAGGCTTTTGAAAAGGTGTCAGGTAAATCCCTCCGGTACAATTTAGGACCTCGCCGTGCAGGTGATGTGGTCGAAGTATTCGCCAATAACACCAAAGCCAAAGAACTCCTCGGGTGGGAGACAAAATACGACCTCGACCAAATGATGGATACCGCCTGGCGCTGGGAAGTCGAAATCAAAAAAGAAGAAGAAAGAGTACAGCTAAATTAACACCACATACTAATGAACAAACGACCCGCTTGGGTCGTTTGTTCATTATACCATCTTATCCAGCTCAGCACTGGCCCCCAGGATCTGGTCTACTCGTAAGTCCCCGCCACCACCTAAGCCTGCTGCTTTTCAGCCGCAACATTCTTCCTGTAATAAAGCGTACTGCTATTCTCTCTGCGCAATAATTGCACCGCTGTTTCCTGCAGAAACTCCGCCGAAATATTCTGGTACCTTTCCAGCTCTGTATTAATCAGGTTCGCGTCTCCCAACAATTCATAGAACGCAAGATTGTTAGCCCTTGACAGCAAACTCATGTCCTCAAACTCTATCATCGACTCTATCTTATTCTTTGCTTTCGTAAGCTCTTCATCTGTCACTCCCTCTTTTGCCAGCAACTGCATCTCCCTTTCCACCGCAGCATCCGCATCCTCAATGGACTTACCTTCCACGATCTTTCCTTCCACAACCAGCAACCCCGGATCCAGACTGCCCGTATGATAGCAACTGATATTGCTAAATAACTGCTCCTCCTTCACCAATCGCTGGTACAGCCTAGACGCAAAACCATTGCCCATAATTTCCGTGATCAGATCAGCCGCATAATACGGCAGCTCGAGCCTCCCCGGTATATGCCAGGCTTTATATAATGCATCCAACGGAACATCCGCAAATATGGTCTGCACACGTGCATCAATCTGCGCGGGTTCAGCAGGTAGTTTCCTGATGTATTTCTCTCCCGACGTAATATCTCCAAACCATTTCTCCGTCAGTTTCTTCACTTCTTCCACAGTCACATTGCCTGCCACACATAAGATCGCATTCACTGGCCTGTAGTGCTTGAAAAAGAAATGCTTCACATCCTCCAGCTTCGCCTCCTCTATATGTTTCAGCTCCTTCCCAATAGTCATCCACTGATAAGGATGCTCTTTGTAGGCCAGCTGCCGCAGGTGCTTCCAGGAATCTCCATACGGCTTGTTGATATAATGCTCCTTAAACTCTTCACAAACCACCTTCCGCTGCACATCCAGGCTTTGTTCATTGAATGCCAGCGATTTCATTCTGTCACTTTCCAGCCAAAGTGCTGTCTCAATATTCTGCAACGGTAGCTGAATATAGTAGTTGGTGATATCATTCGTGGTATACGCATTGTTCTCACCACCGGCCATTTGCAACGGCTCGTCATACACAGGTATGTTCTCCGACCCTCCAAACATCAGGTGCTCAAACAAATGCGCAAATCCAGTCCGCTCCGGATCCTCATCCCGCGCGCCTACATCATAAAGCACATTCACGGCTACCATCGGCGTAGTAGTGTCCCGATGAACCAGCACCCTTAATCCATTTTCAAGTGTAAACCTCTCGAACTGTAATTGCATAGCTGCAAATATAGGTGGTTGCGCCTTCTTCCACTTCCACTCAATCTCCTTCTATATCTTCCCACTTGATCTGAGTCAGTCCACGCCTTGCTGGTCCGGTCAGCAAACTGCCATTACAGGCAAACCTGGAACCATGACAAGGACAGTCCCAGCTCTTTTCCGCACTGTTCCAGTCTACCACACATTTTGCATGTGGACACACAGGGTCAAGCGCATGTATCTTCCCCGTTTCGTCTTTAAACAATGCAACTTTATTGCCTTCCCAGTCAGCAAGCATTGCTTCCCCTGGTGCCAGTGATGCAAGCTCAGTCACCTTCTCATAACTCAGTCGCTTCCCAATGAACTGACTCACCACATCCAGGTTCTCCTTTACAAACTCAGTAAATCCTGCTATTGGTTTTATTCGCGAAGGATTAAAAAGCTTTTCAAATTTACTGCTGCCATGTGTGATTAGCTCGCAGATTATTTTCGCCGCAAGGCTTCCCAGGGTGATTCCGTTCCCACTGTACCCCGTACCAACAAAGATGTTGTCATGTCCCGGAAGCAAGCCAATATAAGGCAGCCCATCCGATGGCTCGAAATACTGTGAAGACCACCGGTAGTCAATACTCTCAATATCAAAGATGGTCCTCAAAAAAGCTTCCTGCTCGCGAAACACCTGGTCCGTATTCGTCTCATGCCCGGTCTTATGATCAAAGCCACCTGCAATTACATACTCCTTTCCTTCAATTTTTTGCGTCCTGTAGTAGTTATAGGGCTCCTTCATATCGTAAACCAAACCCGCAGGATATTGCCCGGTTTTCAGTGTAAAGGCCTGCGCATAACTCCTGTATGGCGCATTCCTGAAATGTAGTATGCTGATACCCGGCGGTATATGCGTCGCATAGATCATCCGCTTCGCCTGTATCATCCCAAGCGATGTATCTGCATGAATATGTTGCTGATTTTCCACACTGTTCACAATGCATTGCTGAAGAAGCACTCCTCCTTCTTTTTCAAATGCCTCTGCTAATCCGCGCAGATATCTTGTGGAGTGTATACGCGCCTGAAACTCAAACCTGCACGCCTTCTCAAATCCCACAGGCAGGGGCACCTGCTTGGTCCAGTCTATTACTACTCCCGCACGGGCAGTCGCATCCACAATCTTCTGAAGGTGCTCCGCCTCCTTCCCGTCCGTTGCATACAAGTAACCAGGCTCATAATAAAAGTCGCAGTCAATGCCATACTTGGCTGCCAGGCCTTCCACCAAATCTATCGCCTCTCTCGTCCCCGTAGCCACCAGTTTTGCATCATCCTTACTGAAGTCTGACTCAATCTGGTCATAGGATGTATCCAGCACCGTATTCAGGTGAGCAGTAGTTCCCCCCGTCGTCCCAAAGCCAATATTATGCGCCTCCGCAAGGACACATTTCTTCCCCTGAGATTGCAACAGCACGGCAGCCGTAAGTCCGGTAATTCCTCCGCCCACTATCAGTACATCATACACTTCATTCTTGTTCCATGCATTCGTCGACTGATAGTCACTTATCCCGTCCTGCCAAATGCTCGTGGTAGCACCGTCCCTTTTCATATTTGGTTATTGATGTGCTACAGGACATAAAAAACCCCGCCATCTTCTGGCAGGGTATGTATTATTCTCTGAAACAAACCCTCGGAAATCTGAGTCTTTGATTTACAGCTGTTTATTTTAATCTAGGCTTTCTCTCCTTCAGTTTCTTTCTCTTTTTCTATCCGTCCTCTCCTGATCGGATTGGCAGTATTCTCCGCATAAATATTTCGTTGCCGCAATAAATCTATAGCCTGGAACACCGCCTCCCTGAATGAAGACGGATCTGCCAGATCTTTACCCGCAATATCAAACGCAGTCCCATGATCCGGAGATGTCCTTATCACCGGCAGCCCCGCTGTAAAGTTCACTCCCTCACCCTGTGCCAATGTCTTAAACGGTATCAGCCCCTGGTCATGGTACATCGCCACAACCGCATCAAAATGTTGGTAACTGTTCCTGGCAAAAAACGCATCCGCACCATAAGGACCAAACACCAGTTGCCCCTTACTATGTAGTTGCTCCACAACTGGCCGGATCACAGTCTGCTCTTCATTTCCGATTTGCCCCTCATCACCCGCATGTGGATTCAATCCAAGTACAGCAATCTTCGGCTTGTCAATTCCAAAGTCCTTGATCAGTGTCTCCCTCAGCAAACCAATCTTCGACATTAGCGTCTCCCTGGTTACCTTCTCAGCCACCTGGCTAATCGCCACATGCTCAGTCGCAAGAGCCACCCTCAGTCCATTGCTATACAGGAGCATCAACACATCTTTTGCCCCAAATTTCTCCTTAAAATAGGGCGTATGGCCCGTGTATGGAAAATCCGTCAACCTCGTATTGCTCTTATGTATGGGTGCAGTCACAATCGCATCCAGTTGTCCGTCTTTCAGGCACTGCGTCGCCACCATCAATGAACGGATCGCATATTTCCCTCCCGCCTCCGTCAGCACGCCCGGCTGCAGGGGTATCTCCTCCTCCCAGCAATTGAAAATATTCACCTGCTTAGGGTTCAGCTTCGTCAGGTCTTTAGTGCTCGTAAAGTTAAACGGGTGTTCAGCCACCATCTTCCGGTAATAGTTTATCACCTTGTTCGAAGCAAACACCACCGGCGTACACAGGTCCATAAAGCGGTTGTCCGAAAATGTCTTTATGATCAGTTCCAGACCCACTCCATTCAAATCACCCGTAGTAATGCCTATTATTGGTTTCTCAGTAGTCATCTATGTGTTTTACGTAGCTAAGATAATCGAATTCAAAGGATCAGGCCTTGCCATAGTTCGACAGGAAGTCTACCATCATCCGGATTCCATAACCCGTACCGCCCGCCGGTATATATCCTTTCTTCCCAGTCGCAAAAGACACGCCCGCAATGTCAAAATGCATCCACGGATAGTCAGTAAAATGCTCCAGGAATTTGCCCGCAGTTATCGCTCCACCCGACGGTCCTCCGACATTCTTCAAATCCGCAAATTCTGATTTAATAAGCTCGCCATATTCATCCCACAGCGGATACTCCACCAATCGCTCATACTGCCTGAATCCACTCTGTTTAAATCGTTCCTTAGTGTCCTCATCAGCAGTGCCCATACACACAATTCCTACATCACCCACTGCCACCGAAGCCGCACCAGTCAAAGTAGCAAAGTCCACCACCAGCTCAGGCTTATAGCGTTTCGCCCAGTGCAGCGCATCTGCCAATACCAGTCTGCCCTCCGCATCGGTATTCAGCACTTCAACAGTAGCCCCGCTATACATCGTAATAATATCCCCCGGCACATAGGCATCCTCTCCCGGACGATTATCCGTAGCGGGTACCAATGCAATCACATGCAATGGCAACTTCATCTTAGCAATCGCATACATCGTTCCACTCACCACAGCTGCCCCACTCATATCACTTTTCATCCGGTCCATCGATGCCGGTGTAGGCTTCAGCGATAACCCACCTGTGTCATAAACTATCCCCTTGCCCACCAACACAATTGGAGACTTATTCACCGCCTTACCCGGCTTATATTCCATAATGGTAAACGTCGGTGGGTTCTTACTTCCCCTGTTCACTGCCAGCAGCCCTCCCATCTTCTCCTTCTCAATTTTATCCTTCTGCAACACAGTCACCTTGAAGCCCGCTTCTTTACCCAGCCCATTTATCTCCTTGGAAAGTTGCACCGCCGAAAGGTAGTTCAATGGTTCATTCACCAACGTACGCGCCCTGTAAATCCCTTCCGTAATCGCCTGCAGCTTGTTTAGGTCTTTCACCGTCATCGACTGCCGGGTAAAGGACACCGTCCTGAGGGTATGAGCCAGCTTTTTAGCCTCACTACGGTACTTAATAAACTGATAGCTCGCCAGCGCCAACCCTTCTGCAAGTATCTGCGGCGCCTGCTCCATCGCAGCAATATTATGTATCGTAATCTCCTCCAGTTTTTGCTTGTTCACCATCCCCGAAAGCTCGGCCCCAGCTTTCCTGATAGCCTCAAAAGTTTGCCAATCAGTCTTCTTCTGCTTAATGAGGTAGAGGATTACAAACCTGCTATATTGATTAATCGAAACATAGTTGGCGTCGGCCTTGAACGCATCCTTAGAAAAGCTTTTCTCCTGCTCGCTTATCTCCGATATCTGATCAAGTCCGTTTACGTCATCCAAAACGTAAACCAGGTGTTTCTTCGGCTTCTGTACTATTCTAAATTCCATATGAATGCTCTTAAATGGCCGTAAAGTTAACTTTCCCAAATTAATCCTTTCCACCCGGACCTCATGACCGCACACCGGCCCACACTTTGCCGTTTCACAGACCTCCCGCAATTGTTCCGCAAAAGCATCGCAAAAGCATCACTAAAGCATCGCCAAAGTATCCCTAAAGCATCCCCCAGGGCTGGTTCATCACCAGGCTGCCATATTATTCGTTTATTTGCACCTCATACTCCCGGTCCGGATGCAATACACCCTCAACAAAAACCTCGGTCAGCATTTTCTGCATGACGAGAATATGTGCCGCAAAATCGTTGCCGAAATCTCTCGCCATCCGGACATGAACCTCCTGGAGATCGGACCGGGCGGCGGAGCCCTCACTAAATACCTTTACAACCTTCCGGATCTCCACTATAAAGCCGTTGAAATCGATCAGGAAAAGGTCGCCTACCTCCATCATCACTATCCCGCCCTCCAGGGAAAGATCATCCAGCAGGACATTCTCAAAGCCGATCCTCCTTTCGACTCCCACTTTAGCATCGTAGGTAACTTCCCATACAACATCTCCTCTCCCATCATGTTCAAAGTTCTCGACTGGGAAGAACAGGTAGATGAGGTGATCGGAATGTTTCAGAAAGAGGTGGCCCTCCGCATCGCCGAGGGACCCGGTAGCAAGCTGTATGGCATTCTGAGTGTGCTAATGCAGGCATTTTTCAAGGTGGAATACCTTTTTGATGTACACGAAAATTGTTTCACCCCGCCTCCAAAGGTAAAGAGTGGTGTAGTGCGGTTCTCCAACACCGGAAATCCCTTCGGCATCTCCAACAAAAGGAAGTTCATTATCCTCGTCAAGGCAGCTTTCAACCAAAGAAGAAAAACCCTCCGTAATGCCCTCAAAAGCACTTTGCCCGCCGAGGCACTCACAGATCCTTTGATGGACAAAAGGGCCGAGCAATTATCCGTCACCGACTTCGTATCTCTTCACTTGAAATACCAGTCATGAGTCGCCAAGTCCTCATAGCAGCACCAATCCACGATGTACTCGCCGAGGGGCTACAATCCGCTGGCTACGAGCTCAGGTTTGCCACAGATATCACTCAGCAAAAAGCCTTCACTCTGATCGCTGATTGTGAAGGCGTCATCACCTCCACCCGCCTTCAGTTAAACAAAGAATTACTCGACGTTGCACCAAACCTTCAGTGGATAGGCCGTATGGGCTCCGGTATGGAAGTCATCGATGTTCCCTATGCAACCGCTCGAGGTATTAAATGCTTTTCGAGTCCCGAAGGTAACAGCAACGCAGTAGCCGAACACGCTCTCGGTATGCTCCTCAGCCTCTCAAACAGGATTAGCTGGAGCCACCGCGAAATCCTCCAGGGAAAATGGCTGAGAGAGGAGAACCGTGGCTTCGAACTGGAAGGTAAAACCATCGGCATCATCGGCTTTGGCCATACTGGCCGCGCCTTTGCCCGAAAGCTCTCTTCCTTCGACGTCAACATCATCGCCTACGATATCCTCCAGCTGTCGAACATACCAAACTATGTCACAGTGGCCACAGACCTGAATATAATCTTTGATCAGGCAAATATTATCAGCTTTCACGTTCCACTCAACCAGGAGACTTTCCACTACTTGGATAAAAGCTTCATTGAGAAAATGACTAACCCTTTTGTGCTAATAAACACCTCTCGGGGCGATGTGGTAGATACATTCTCGGTTTATCAAGCTGCAATGGAAGGGAAAATTACCGGTGTTTGTCTCGATGTCGCCGAAGGGGAACCCCTCGAAAAGATGACGGTCACCGAAAGAGATATCTACAATAAACTAATTTCACTTCCTGAGGTGGTTGTCACCCCTCATATCGCCGGATACACCCATGAAGCGTTGTTTAAAATGAGCAAAACCTTGCTGGGCCGCATTGTCACCGCTTCGTAAACTAATATAGAATAAACATTTTTTTGACAAAAAGAATTTTGCGACTCTGTACTTTTAACTAAAGTTTTTATCTTTACCCCTTCATTTGGTTAATAATATATTAATGCAGGATATGACACGTAAACTACGTTATCTCTTCGTATTGTTGTTTGTGAGTGTGGCCGGAGTCGCTTATGGACAGACCGGCGCCATCTCAGGAACCGTGTACGATGAGAACAAAGAGCCGATTATCGGCGCTATTGTAGAAGTGCGCCAGGGCGGCGTCATCAGAGGCGGATCGCCTACTGATGTGGATGGTAATTACATGATCAAGCCCCTTAATCCGGCGCAGGATTATCAGCTTTCAGTTAAGTATGCCGGGTACAAGGAAATCCAGTTGAATGGTGTAATCGTTTCACCTGATCGTACCACCTACCAGAATTTCAACATGGAGATTAATGCTCAACAACTGGTGGAGGTTGTCGTAAGGGACTATAAGGTTCCTCTTATAAAGAAAGACGAGCCTGGTACTACAACTACCATTACTTCCGAGCAAATCGAAAAACTTCCGACACGTCAAACCTCTGACGCCGCGTCTATGGCTGGCGGTACTTACCAGTCCCGGAGTGGTGGAGCTATTAATATCGCAGGTGCGCGTTCCAGCGGTACCCTATATATAGTAGATGGTGTCCAGGTAAACGGTGTTTCAGCTACAAACATGCCGCCGAACTCAATCGATCAGATTTCTGTAGTTACCTCAGGTATTCCTGCTAAATATGGTGACGCTACGGGTGGTGTAATCAGCATCACAACTAAAGGTGGCGCTGCATTCCACACGGGTTCTGTAGGTTTCGAGCGTTCTGTAGATGGCTATGGCCACAACCTGTTATTCTTCAACATCAACGGTCCGTTACTGAAGAAAAGAGTAGACAGCACCCTCAAGAAAACAGTTCTTGGATACTCGCTTAGTGGTCAATACTTACATGACGAGGATTCAGAACCGAACTACTTCAATAATTACGTAGTTAAAGGCGATAAGCTAAGAGAAATTCAGGAAAATCCTTTGGTGGCTGCCACTACTCCAACTGGTAGCACAATATTCCGTTCCCGTGCAGAGACAGTGACAATGCAGGACCTTGAGATTTCAAAAAAGAGACCTAACGCGGACTACAAGAATATCCGTATGGTTGGTAAGTTAGACTACCAGATCAATGAGGATATGAACATCGTCGCTGGTGGTAACTTTTCTCATATTCGCCAGGCAGCTTACAGTCGATTTTACTCTCTTTTTGCACCGCAGAATATGCCTTATTCTACCAACCAGACTGGTCGCGGATTTATTCGTTTCTCTCAGCGGTTTGGTAGAAACAATAATATGCAGGCTGCAGAAGGTGAAGAAAATGCCAAGACTCCTTTGATTTCAAATGCATATTATAGTGTTCAGGCAGATTATCAAACTGATCACATCCTGCAGGAAGATCCTAACCATAAGCAGGATCCATTCAAATACGGATACGTGGGTAAATTTGATGAAATATACGAACCTCTGTATGCAACCTCACGTGACTCGGTTACAGGCATCGTTGCGCCACGATTGCTTTCGTATGATCTGCCCGTAGCTGTCAACTATACCCGTTCAGAATTGAACCCGCTGCTTGCAAATTACAATACTCAGCTTTACAACTATCTGGGTGAGAGCAAGCCAGCTACTCTAACAGAAATATTTTTATTGAACGGTCTCCGTAACGGTGACCAACCACCATACGTTTTTGGTAGCAATGTGGCCGTTAATACAGGTCACAACTATCCAGGATATTTCATCCAGCAGAAAGATCAGTTTGCCTTTAATGTGGATGCATCTTTCGACCTTCAGCCAAAACGTACTCGACATCAGATCGAATTTGGTCTCTATTATCAGCAAAGAACTGAACGTTCTTATGATATCACAGCGGCACACCCTTCAAATAGTCTTTGGTCACGCATGCGTCTGCTTGCTAACCGCCACCTGAGAACGCTTGACTACACCAATCCCTACTGGATGCTGAACGGTCAACGCTATAGTCATGATGAGCTAACTGCTATGGGCATTACTCCTGGTCCTTTCGATACTATCTACTACGATCGTTTTTATGATTCTGCTACACAGAGCAATTTCGACCGCAATCTTAGAGCTAGCCTTGGCTTATCTCCTGATAGTAAAGACATCATCAATATTGATGCAATGGATCCTTCGCAGTTCTCTCTCGATATGTTCTCTGCGGATGAATTAATTAATTCAGGTAATCAATTAGCTAACTGGTATGGTTACGACCACACTGGTAAAAAAATAGATGGTCAGGTAAACTTCAACGATTGGTTTACGCAAAAAGACGCGAACGGTAACTATACACGCAGGGTAGGTGCGTTCCGCCCAAATTACATCGCGGGTTATATAATGGATAAGTTCGAACTTCCGAACAATACCCTCTTCCATCTTGGTGTACGTGTTGAGCGTTTTGATGCAAATACGAAAGTATTGAAGGATCCATATTCTCTTTATGCGACACACACTGTTGCTTCGTCAAACGCATTCAATGAAAACACTCCTGATGGCAAGGCTCCGGCTAATATTGGAAGCGACTATGTAGTGTATGTCGGCGAGAATAGCGGTTCAGGTTCTCCGACCGTTGTGGGTTACCGCAATGGAGATGATTGGTTTGATTCCAGAGGTGAATTCGTAACGGACCCTGCCATCATCAGAGACCGTGAAGGTGTCGATCCTGTACCCCATCTACAACGTACCAGCAACGACGGACGTGCATTAACTATGAGAGATGAAGGATACGATCCCAATACTTCATTTACAGACTATACACCACAGGTTAATGTAATGCCACGTGTGTCATTTACCTTCCCAATTGCTGATCAGTCCATGTTCTATGCACACTACGATGTACTGGTTCAACGTCCTAAGGCAGTGAACGAAATCTATGCAACTCCGTTAGACTATTACTACATTAACCAGAACTCAGGTGCTATTCTTCCAAATCCTGATTTGAAACCAGAAAAGATGTTCGATTATGAGTTAGGCTTCCAGCAAGTTCTTTCTCAAAATTCCGCTATCACGATTACTGGTTTCTACAAAGAGCGAAAGGATATGATCCAGTTACGTGATTACCGTTTTGCATTTCCAAACACGTACACTACTTATGGAAATAGGGACTTCTCAACAACCAAAGGTCTGATTTTGAAGTACGATCTGCGTCGGATTAACCACCTCGCACTTACTTTAAGTTATACGCTTCAGTTTGCTGAAGGTACTGGTTCAAACTCAGTTTCGAGTAATGCGCTAATGGCTAACCTGATTGGTGCTCAGCTTCCTAATCTGCGTTTTGCTTTCCCTTTAAGTTATGATTCAAGGCACAATCTGGTTGCCAATATCGACTATAGGTATGATCGCGGCGAAGGTCCAGTGATTGGAGGAGCACATATTCTTGAGAATGTGGGTCTCAATCTTGTTGCCCGTGCAAGAAGTGGTGAACCTTATACGAGTGTACAACAGGCGGCTTCAAACGTAGTATCAGGTGCGCCAATGGGCTCTCGTCTTCCATGGCACTATATGATGGATCTGCGTATTGACAAGACTTTCGATCTTGGCTTTATGAACAGAAGGTTTAACGAAGGGACTAACCGTACTTCTCGTTGGGGAGTTACAGCCTTTGTCTACATCACAAACCTCTTAAATACACGCGACATCACTGGTGTTTATGGTTTTACTGGTCGTCCTGACGATGATGGATGGCTAGCTTCCCCTCAAGGACAACTTGATGCTAGTATCCGGGCAAATCCTCAATCTTACATAGATCTATATACGATTGCCAGGCAAAACCAGGGTTTCCTGAATCTGCCTAGAAGAATTAATCTCGGAATGACGTTGAATTTCTAATTGTTAACGAGTGTAACTAACAATAGTTATGTTGAAAAATAGCATGTTTAAAAAATCAGCAGTAGCGTTTGTTACCATTTTTGCAGTTGCCTTACAGGCAGAAGCTAAACCAAATATTGGTGTGCCAAATAATGGGAATAAGCAAGGTTTGCTGAAAACAGCCGCAGGCTGTGATCCGGCAGAAGCGAGGATTGACCTCGACATCAACAATGTTCGCGCCAGGTTGATGACCGGAGGTGATATGTGGTGGGATATTGGTGCTGAGATAGCCCAGTACGAAGTCCCCAAAGGCACAAGGAAAAACTCTCTTTTTGCGGGTTCAGTATGGATCGGAGGGTATACTACCGATCAGCAGCTGAAAGTTGCAGGACAAACCTACCGTCAAGGTGGTAACGACTACTGGCCTGGTCCACTGGCGAATAACAATGGAGTTTATAATATCGATCAGGCGACTTGCTCGGCATGGGATAAGTTTTGGAAGGTAGACCGCGCTACTATTAATCGCTTTCGTGAGGTATCTAGAACGGGCGGTAATAAAAACACAACAGAATTCCGCGATATAATGGAGTGGCCTGCTCGTGGCAATGTAAACGTCAGAGGTAATGGTGGAGGCTTGCTTGCTTTGGAGGACAGGGAGTATGCTCCATTTGTTGACGTTGATGGTAATGGTAAATACGATCCTACAAATGATGATCCGGATTACCCAGATATTCTTGGTGATCAGTACATCTGGTGGGTGTTCAATGATATGGGTAACACCAAAAACATGAGTCAAACGGAAGCCATTGGAATAGAGGTACAGGCTAGTGCTTTCGCATTTTCAACTAAAGACTTCTTAAATGACGCTACGTTTTACAACTACCGGTTGATTAATCATGGTGCGACACAGCTGGATAGTACATATATTTCTACCTGGACTGATGCCGACCTCGGATATTATAAGGATGACTACATTGGTTGTGATGTGGAACGTGGCTTAGGTATACTCTATAACGGTCTTCCGCAAGACGGGCAGGGTGAACCTACAAGTTATGGTACTAACGTACCTATGGTCGGTGTTGACTTCTTCAGAGGTCCGCAAAAAATAATCACTTTGCCTGGCGGAGGGGAAGATACTATTACCCTGGATATGCAGGCTTTCACGTACTATAACAATAATAATGATCCTAGGATTGGTAATCCAAATAACGGAATCCAGATGTATAATTACATGACTGGATCTGGTAAAAATGGTCAGCGTTTCGTGAACGACTTTCAGGGTCCTGGAGTACCCTCTACTGCTCTTGGAACTGGTCCGATTACAAATTTTGTGTTTACTGGTGATCCAGACGGGTCTGATTGGTCAGAATGTGTTTGTAAAAACCCTCCGGATGACAGAAGATTTATTCACTCTGCAGGACCGTTTTCATTACGTCCGGGCGCAGTAAATGATGTCACTATTGGTGCTGTTTGGGTTGCAGATGTAGGTGGATGCCCTAATACTTCTTTCAGAAAAATTCGAGCTGCGGATGATCAGGCACAGGCGCTATTTGATAACCAGTTTAGGACAATTGAAGGTCCCGAGGCTCCTCGTCTTGTGGTTCGTGAGTTAGATAATAGGCTTATCTTCTATATCGTAAATGATCCGGCAAGCACTAATTTTCAGGAGAAGTTCGGATATGAACTCGATTCTGCAAAGTACCGAGTTGCGTCTGCAAAGGCAAAGCAAATTGGTTCGGCTGATTCATTATACAAGTTTGAAGGATACAGAGTATTCCAGTTAAGGGATGCCTCAGTACAACCAGCACAGATTTTCGACGAAGATGGTGATGTAAATACTGAACTTGCTATTGAGGTTTTCCAAACTGACGTTCAAAACGGAATTAAACAGATTGTAAACTGGGAGAAGGATATCAATATCATTGGTTGTGATTCATGTTACACGCCTATTGTTAAAGTAAATAGCACAGATAGTGGTATCAGACACAGCTTCGTATTGGAATCTGATGCCTTTGCATCAGGTCAGAATACAGGTCTGGTCAATTATAAGACCTACTACTTTGTAGCTATTGCTTATGCACATAATAATTTTGCTGGTTTTAGTCCACGCTTTGCGGAGGTAACTCAAGACGTTGCTTACCTTGAAAGTGCCCATGGAGCCGGTGGTACTGGTATTCCAGTAGTTGCTGCTATGCCTAATCCTGCGAATGGCGAAATGGGCACATCACTTGCTGCTGATTATGGCAGCGGTGTGCAAATAAAAAGACTTGAAGGAATTGGTAACGGTGGCATCGCTCTTCAAATGACTCAAGAGTCTGTGAACACTGCAATGTCAGCAGGTGCTAATAACTACCAGGCCAGCACACCTACCTATGAAGCTGGTCGCGGTCCAATTGACGTCAAAGTGATTGATCCCGTAGCTATTAAACCGGGTAACTGGGAATTGTATATCGTGCATAAAGACAGGAAGTATGCTGACGTGAATCCTCAGGATCCACCAATGTATGCTGATACTACAAATAGAATTCTTCCTGATAGTGCAGGATGGATGTTGGTTAAAGACAATGGGGCAGATGTGATCTATAGTGAACGGACACTTGCTACTTTGAATGAGCAGATCCTTGAAGAATATGGAATTGCAGTGTCAGTAAGACAAGTGTTGCGCCCTGGAGACGATCAGGAAAACGGAAATGGACTGATTACATCTAGCATCACTTTTAGCGATCCTGCGCAGCCTTGGCTGGCTGGAGTAAACGACCAGGAAGGAAGAACGCTGCAGAACTGGATCCGGAGTGGTAATAACAGCGATGCTCCCGGTACCCCTGGGCAGGTAGACCCTCCAATCTGTGACTTTAGTGATACGAAGTATGACACTGTTGGTCAGTTTTATGAGGGCTTACTTGCGAACAACACAAGTACCAGAGGTACATGGACCGCATACTCTAACGGTTCAACTTACAATACTAATACAGCCTGCGGCTTTGGTACCGTATTCACTGGAACCTCCAGACCACTTTTTGACCTTCAAAGTGTAGATGTTATCTTCACTTCCGATACATCTAAATGGAGCCGTTGTGTTGTTTTGGAGGCCAATGATGAACCAGCACTCACGGAAGGTAACACGCCTAAGTTTAAACTTCGTAGCCATAACTCATGGACTGGCAAGGTTGACGGTGATGGTAGACCGATCTACGCCACTACCAAGCAGCTTCCCAACGGATCTACTGTGCGGGATACTGGATTCTCCTATTTCCCTGGCTATGCTATTAATCAGGAAACAGGTGAACGTCTGAACATAGTCTTCTTTGAAGATTCCTACCTCGCCGGACACAATGGCCGCGACATGATCTGGAATCCTACATCAACAATTCTGGACGCGCTCAATAATCCAATTTTTGGTGGACGTCACTGGGTGATGGTATCAAATACCAAGTACGACGGTTGTGAGGAGCTTTCTAAAATTATGGCTGCCAGCTCTGTATTTCTACAGCCAAGGGCTTACAGAACTTTTATCTGGTCAGGAATGCCGACACTTGCTGAAGGGTTCAGTTTATTACCATTGAAGGATGGACTTATACCAAGTGAGACCAAGCTTGAATTCAGGGTTACTCGCCCATACGCAAAATATGCACCTCCAGGTGTAACGCTAAAGAACAATGGCTTCCCGCTGTATTCCTTTAGTACAACAGGTCTTGTGCCTAAGAAGCTTACTGACGCAGGTAATCCTAATTCTAAACAAGAACTGCTTGACAGAATTCATGTTGTTCCAAATCCATACTATGCTTATGCAGGATATGAAGCAAACAGGCTGGATACAAGAGTAAAGATCATTAACCTCCCTCAAAGAGCAAGTATCAGTATATATTCTCTGGATGGAACGTTGATTAGAAGACTATCTAAAGATGATCCGAATAATCCGTCGATAGATTGGGATATTCGTAATCACAGAGGTCTTCCGATTGCCAGCGGCATGTATCTGATCCATGTTGAAGCTGAAGGTATTGGAGAGACAGTTTTGCGTTGGTTTGGGGCGATGCGTCCTGTTGATATCACAAATTATTAGTAACATAGGGGGCTGGGACCACCAGCCCCTGTTTTAAATGTTTATAGATCATTTTATGAAAAACTTCTTTACCAAGACTGCGTTACTGGTTTGTGCAGTGGGTTTGTCGGTACCAGGTTTCGCCGGCAACAAGGACCGTGTTGGTCAGGCTGGTGCATCAGAGTTGTTGATCAATCCCTGGGGCCAGTCAACCGGTTTATTTGGGATGAATACGTCCTACGTAAGAGGCCTAGAGGCAATGAAATCCAATATCGCTGGTCTTTCGTACGTGGAAAGCACAGAGGCAGGATTCTCACATTCAATCTATTTGAAAGGGTCTAACGTTTCGGTAAACAATATTGGAGTTGCGCAGAAAATAGGAAATGCCGGAGTTCTGGGATTGAATATTATGTCTATGGGCTTCGGGGAAATTACAATAACAGAGTATGACATTCCTGGCGGAAGAGGTACCTACAAGCCTCAATTCTTAAACTTTCAGCTAGGTTTTGCGAAAGAATTCTCTAACAGTATACGTGCTGGTATTGCCGCAACTTTCGTTTCCGAACAAATTAGCAATATCAAAGCAACAGGTGCCTGTTTCGATGCGGGTGTACAATATATCACTGGTAAGCGCGATAATTTCCACTTTGGAGTTACGCTTCGAAATGTCGGAACTAACATGAGATTCTCCGGTTCTGGCTTTGCTTTTAATACTGAGCTTCCTCAGAACCCAACCGGACAGGAATTCTTCGCACATACCCCTACCGAAAAGTTTGAAATGCCGACTTATCTGAATTTTGGCGTTTCTTACGATTTCTACCTGGATGAAAAACGTCTTAAGAGCGAAGACGACTTGCCCCAACATAGGGCATCCGTAATGGCTAACTTTACTTCGAATTCGTTTAACAACGACTACATTGGTGGCGGTGTTGAGTATGCCTTCCGTGAGACTTTCATGGTTCGTGGTGCATATCGCTACGAAAACGGAATCACAAGTGCTGAAACATCTACCACTTTCTATACCGGTGTTAGCGCAGGTGCAACAGTACAAAAAGGTATAGGCGAAAACGGCCCCATTCTGGCTATCGACTACTCCTATAGACCAACAGTTCGCCCGAACAACGGTGTACACACTTTCTCGGTCAGGCTGATGACCCGCGCCCGTAAAAAGGCAGTTGAGACTGAATAATTCTACATAAATTTGAAATAATACAACGCTTCTGTATATACAGGAGCGTTGTAATTTTTTTGCTTTTTAACCAATTTCACGTGTTATGGCCGAAATCAACTATTTGACAAAGGAAACCCTACAACAAATGAGGGACGAGCTCACCAAACTTAAGACTGAAGGACGTGCTGAAATTGCACGCCAGATAGCAGAAGCCAGAGAAAAGGGCGACCTTAGGGAGAATGCAGAATATGACGCAGCAAAGGAAGCACAGGGTTATCACGAGGCTAAAATAGCTCAGCTGGAAGCCGCAATCATGTCGGCTAGAATAATTGATGCAAAAGACATCGATACAAGTAAAGTGTCAATCCTCAGCAGGGTAAAGGTCACTAACCTGGCGAACAAAAAAACAATGGAATATCAGATCGTCTCCGAAAACGAAGCTGACCTGAAGCTCGGAAAAATATCAGTCACATCTCCAATAGGAAAAGGCCTGTTAGGTAAGGAAGTTGGAGAGGTTGCCGAGGTACAGGCTCCCAGTGGAATTCTAAAATTCAAAATCGAAGCTATCTCTATCTAAAATGCCAAGTATTTTCAGCAAAATCATCACTGGAGAGATTCCTTCCTACAAAATTGCGGAAGATGATAGATTCCTTGCATTCCTGGATGTCTTTCCATTAAAAGAAGGGCACGTGCTGGTGATCCCCAAAAAGGAAGTTGACAAGGCATTCGATCTGGATGATGACACTTTAAGTCAATGGTTGGTATTTGCCAAGCCTATCGCAAAAGCTATAGAACGAGCCTTTACCTGTGATAGATGTGGGTTAAGTGTCGTTGGCCTGGAAGTACCTCATGCACATATGCACCTTGTGCCAATTACCTCTTCAGATGATCTGAATTTTACAAGACCAAAATTGAAGCTTTCTGAAGATCAGTTCAAACAAATTCAACAAAAAATTCTAGATCAACTATAAAGCGCCGCAAGGCGCTTTTCTCTTGTTTACAATCAAACTACAACACGTTTCTCCGCACTCCACGCCATCGGCTTTTCCGCAAACAATAGTTTAGTTCGACCCCACGTATCCTTAAAAAACTCAGAAAACCTATACCTGTTAAGATGTTGTTCAGACTCCCACATGCTGAACGTGAAAAAGCTGTCCACGTCATTCGTGTCCTGCCATAACTCCAGGTGCTGACAACCAGGAAAACTGCGTATCTGTGATTTCCGATCTTCAAATAAGTTTACAAAATTCGCGACTTCTACACTTCTGAATTTCATCCGTACAATTCGTACAATCATTGAAACGTGATCTTTATAGTGTTGTAAATTAGGTGCTGATCCTGATGCAGCTTCAAGCCAAACAAGCTCGCAGCTTTGCCCCGGTAAATAGCAATTTCCATATAACCAGACTCGTTAAATCGGCATAGCTTGTCCCCATCCTTTACATCATTGTAATGGCGGCTCAATTCAGACACTTCTTCGTTACGCATAAATTTTATGCTAAACGGTCTCCCTTTTCCAACTTCATCAAAAATCCTTTTGGTCAGATTGATTACGACGTTCTGAAAGCGGTCGATGTGAATTACGTGGCATTCTACAGTATTTCCCTCTATCCTCGCACGCCACTGGCCTGGAGTCACGAGAAACTCCGTCGGTTGCAACCTGGTGACTTCGGGTGAGCCTGTCATAAGTGCCTTTATATTATCAGCGACATTGTGAAGGATATCCCAGAACGTATGCGCTTTTAACACTTCAAGACAAAGCCATACATTTTCAGCAGGCGAGTCAAAGGCAAGCGGTAGCACTCCATTATCAGGTGCTAAAAAATAATAACCGTCTTTCTCGCAGATAATCATTCGCGGATCCTTCGTAGAAAATAGGTCCGCTAGTACCAGATGACAGCTGCCTTTCGGAAAATTCCGGTACGCTGACCCGAGTAAATAGCCCGCCTGTTGAATATGATACGGTTCTATTAAATGTGTGATATCCACTATTTGTACCTGAGGCACATACTGCATCAGGACACCTTTCACAGAGGCCACAAAGGAATCCTGCAGACCAAAGTCAGACAGCAGTGTAATACAACTCATAAGTACCGAAAAACAAAAATAGATTTCCCTGCCGGTAAACCCAATTCAACTACTAATAATCAATGCAAAATATTTAGGTCTTAGCAAACGTTACTTACTTACTTAACTTTACGTTTTAACCTGACAACATGCGATTCCCGGCGGCACTCCCCCTCTGTCTTTTTTTCACATTGATCTTTGTATCAAGTTCGTGTAGAAAAGAACAACTTCTCACCTCAGGAGGCGAGGTGAAATTCTCTACCGATACACTCACATTCGATACAGTTTTCACACAGTTCGCCAGTTTCACAATGGCAGTGCGTCTCTACAACCCGCAAAATCAAAGAATCAACCTCAGCTCCGTACGTCTCGACAAAGGAGAGAATTCTTTCTTTAAGCTCAATGTAAATGGCATCTCTGGGCAGATCGTACGGGATCTGGAAATGGAACCCAACGACAGCCTTTATGTCTTTGCTACTGTAAACATTGACCCAAACAACGAGGAGAACCCTTTCATCATCGAAGACAAGTTAATAGCAACAGTTAACGGGAACGACTATTCAATCCCAATGATTGCCTATGGTCAAAACGCACATTATATCATAGACAGCGCCATCGCACAAAATAGCACCTGGGAAAATGATCTTCCCTTTGTGATCATGCACAATGCACAGGTTGTTGAAGGATATACTTTGACTATCAACAAAGGCTGCAGAATCTATGTACATGCAGATTCAAGGCTATTTATCGATGGCACTCTGAAGATTAACGGCACTAAAGAGGATAGCGTCGTATTCCAGGGAGATCGTCTCGACAGAGCTTATTTTGGTCACGAAGGCTATCCGGGAGAATGGGGTGGTTTATACTTCACCTCAAGCAGTTCAAACAATGAGTTGAACTGGACTGTGCTAAAGAACTGCGGAAATGCTACCCGCATCGGAAATGCCGTCGTAGATCCTGCTGCCATTCAGGTCAATACAGATTCGGTCTGGGGAATAACACCTCAACTAAAACTGCACAATGTGATAATCGAAAATTCAATCGGCTTTGGCATCTTAAGTCTTGGTGCTCATATCGAAGCGGAAAACTGTCTCATAAATGACTGCGGCGCTCAGGCACTGGCAATCCTTGAGGGTGGAAAGTACTCTTTCAAAAACTGTAACTTCATCAACTATCAGCCTAAAAAACTGTCACATATTGACAATCCAACCGTTGCAGTTCTGAATTATCGTGACATCAGCAATACCGAATATGTAGCTGGTGACTTGTCAGCTAGTTTTTCTAACTGCATCATCTACGGTTCCATTGATCAGGAGCTATTCTGCGATAAAAGAGATGGGGCCAGTTATGATACTAAGTTCGAAAACTGCCTCATTCAGTTCCAAGATGACACTTTGCCAATCTTTGTGCAGACTTCAAATTGTTTGCTGAATCAAGACCCACAGTTTGAAGATGCGTCGAAATGGAACTTCAGACCAAAGGCAGGCTCCCCACTCATTGATAACGGTGTTGCAAATGGCGTAACCACCGACCTTGATGGAAAGATCCGCTCCGGATCTATCGACATAGGCGCTTACGAATATCAATAATTAGCTCGCCTTCAGCGAAGGGTCTTCGACACGGGTAGATCGTATCGCAGGATACGCGGCAGCCGCTAGTCCCACAAGAAGCACAGTCGCAATTACCACAACAAAATCGAGTGGTCTCAAAGCTACAGGGTAGGATTCGATCAAAAATGCTCCCTGTAGTTGGATCCAGTTGAAGTGTTGCTGTCCAAGGCAAATCAATAACCCCAAAGCAATGCCTGTTGCACCGCCAACCCCCGCCCAAAGAACTCCCTCAAGGATGAAGACTTGTCTGATCGTAGCGGGAGTTGCGCCCATAGCTTTCAGGATGGCCACATCTTTTTGCTTTTCCAGAACCAGCATAGTCAACGCGCCCACCATGTTAAAAGAAGCGATAAGGAGTACCAGAACTAATATCGCATAGACTACCCACTTCTCTGTCTGCATTACCATGTACAAAGTGCGGTTTTGTTCATAGCGGGTAGCTATCTTGAAGTCAGGACCGACAATACCCGCTAGCTTTACGCGCACCTCTTCAGCATCAGCGCCCTCCTCGAGGCTGAGCTCTATGGACGAAATCTGGTTTTTTTGAAGAAAGAGTTCCTGTGTCAAAGACAAGGGTGCCAGGATATATTTACTGTCAAATTCTTCCTGGATCCTAAAAATTCCATCCGGTTTTAGTTTCACGCTTTGAAACGCTTCCGTGGGGTTGAGACTGGGATTCTTGAGTGTAGTATTAGGGTAGTACACCATCATTGTGCTAAAAACGTTGTCAGGATCCACGCCTAATTGAGACGCAATTCTCAAGCCCAGTAGCGCGGTAGGAATCGGATAGGCTGACACAGAGTCCCGGCCTGCATAGATATAGGGCTTGATGTTGTTGACAGCCACAAAATTTGCATCTACACCTTTCAACGTGGCGATATACTGCTCCTCATTGCTGTTCAGAAGCACATTGTCTTCTATCACCGTAGTCACAGCACCTACGCCAGTAACAGATTTTATCGCCATTACCTTCCCTGGGTCCAGAGGAAAGAATTTGCCTGCCTTTGGGCTTATTTTTATCTCAGGGTAAAACGACTTATACAGATCCTTTATCAGGTCTTCAAATCCATTGAATACAGAAAACAAAACGATCATAGCGCCGCTGCCAACCGCTATGGCTACCATGCTCACTCTAGACAGGATCGGGACAATATTGGCACCACGCTTGCCCCTAAAGTATCGCCATGCCAGTTTCCAAGGTAGGTTCACTGAGTGTTAAAATGTTTTTGCTAAAGCCCGCTTGAAGTTAACGAATAAAGAGTCCGCGGCAGTGTAATGTCAGGACTCGTCCCGCTCTTTGCCCTGCTCCCTCGCCTTCTTCTCATCCTCAATCTTTTTAAATAGCTCCTCCATTTTGAAAACATAGTCCAGGGTGTCATCAGTAAAAAACTGAAGATCCGGGACCCGCCTCAGCTGGTTGCGAACTCTCGCTCCGAGCAGCTTTCGGAACTCCCAGGCCCGTTCTTTTATCTTATGGATTAACGCGGCACTGTCTTTAATCTGGTACAGGCTCAGGTATATCCGCGCTTCAAGCAAATCAGGGGTCACATTGACTTTGGAAATGGAAACCATGCCTCCATCAATGACATTGATGCCTTCCCTCTGGAAAATGTCACTCAACTCTTCCTGTACCAATTTACCCACCTGTTTCTGACGCTTACTCTCTTCCATATCGTTGTTTCTGAACGGTAAAGTTACTCGGTAAATAACTTTCTTACATGCAGCCCGGAATCTTTCTTAAATTCGTGTGTGGAAAAGAAAAATTTAATGAATAAACTACTGGCCTTAATATCAGGAGGGGTTATCCTGGTC
>JAFAAT010000026.1 GCA_023426425.1 Bacteroidota bacterium
ACCCCACCTGCAGCCACTTCAATAAAGTCGCTCTTTTTGAAGAGTGGGTGTTGCTGACGGATATGTGTTTCCCAGGGCTCTGTCGTCTTGTTGGTGTCAAGGGTTAATAATGGGTTTTCGAGAGGTACGACTAAGGCAGTGTCTGGTTCATTGACGGTTTCCTCTTCAGGCTTATCTTCGCTACAGGATGCAGAAAAGAGTAGCAGGCTGACAAGCGCAAGGCAACGGATGCTTAAGCTCATGCTGCAAAATATAAATTTTCCCTGCCCTTTTGCCTATGCTAACCATAAAAAGAATATCGACTCCTATTGGCGACATGATAGCTGGTGCAACTGACCAGGGCGTTTGCCTGCTCGACTTTCCTTACAGGAAGATGATTGGTACCATCAAGAAGAGAGTAGAAGGTGGCACAGGTTCACAGGCAAAAGAAGGTAACCACCAGTTTCTTGATGAATTGCAGGAACAGCTAGGACAATATTTCAGCGGTCTGCGAAAGGAGTTCCAACTGCCGATGCATTTGATTGGTAGTCCGTTTCAGTTGAAGGTATGGGAAGGGCTGAAATCCATACCTTATGGCGCTACCAGGTCCTACAAAGCCCAGTCTGTATTCCTGGGTGACGAAAAAGCGATACGGGCAGTGGCCAGGGCGAATGGAGAGAACGGTCTGGCAATCCTGGTTCCTTGTCACCGGGTTATTGGAGAAAATGGCAGTCTTGTAGGTTATGCTGGCGGGCTTGGGGCCAAACAAAAGCTGCTGGAACTCGAGCGACACCATTCCGGCCAAACCCAGCAGCAGAGCCTGTTTAAGGACGGGTCCCTCAAATGTTAAAGTGTGTAATTAAAGGGCTAAACAGTTGTTTTACAGCGTTTTTTTTGTTTAATTTTGTATGGACTACAAAACGCTGGGTTATCGCCTTATTCTTAGGGAGGAAAGTCCGGACAGCACAGAGCAGCGCACCACCTAACGGGTGGGGTTCTTTCGAAAGGAAGAATACAGAAAGTGCCACAGAAAATAACCGCCTGCTTTATTGGAGGTAAGGGTGAAAATGTAGAGTAAGAGCCTACGCGGAATGCTGGCAACAGTATTACGGGGTAAACCTTGCGCGCTGAAATGCCAAATAGGCAATCGTTTGAGGACTGCTCGTCCGAGATTGTGGGTTGGCAGCTAGATCACGGCAGTGATGCCGCGACCAGATAAATGATAACCCGTTGCGGGACCATACGTGACGACAGAATCCGGCTTATAGGCTAATGTAGTTGTTTTGGTTAAATGATGCGAGCGCCCTGGTTTCGTCCGGGCGCTCTCTTTATTTTATGAAGTTGATAGCAGATCAGTTTCAGGATTCTGTTGTGAAACCCAAAAGGCTAGCTTTGATTATCTCTCCACTCATACACCCATGAACTTTGGATCATTTCAAGATGACCTTCATTGCATTCTTCACGTTTACCTGCAAAGTTGGGAATCTCCAGTACCCACTCGATGAGTTCAGTGAAACGCACTCTATAGATTTTGCTTTCTCCAAACTCATCACCAAAGCGTTCGTAAAGCTTCAGGGCAATGTCTTCGTAATCAGTCCAATGTATGGGGGGCTCGTAATGGCTCATATTATGCTGATTGAATTAGTCTCCGTGAATGAGTGATTGGTCAGGAACGGTTACTTCTATCACTCCGCCGTCACCATCCAGAATGCACTGGCACCCGAGGCGGGAATTCAGGCGGGGATTGCGGGCGCGGTCTATGAAGTCTTCCTCACGGTCGGTGATCTCAGGTACATGCTCTTCGCCTTTCTCAAGATAGATATGACAAGTGCTGCAGGCACAAACCATCCCGCAGTTGTGGTGGAGTTCAATATTATTATCGAGCGCCACTTCCAGTATGCTCTGGCCGGGCTCGATGTTGTTCAGTGTCACAGGTTCCAGTCCCTTCTGTTCAAACTTAAATTTTATGGAATACATTGATGGGTATGCTCTGATTTCGCGCAAAGTTAACCCTTAGCTCTTAATCCGTTTTCGATTGTTTTGATAGCCATATTTGCAACAGATTGACAGGCTTTTAAGCCAATGAGCAGTATTAACCTCTAACTTAGCTTCTATGTTCAAGAGATATTGCTCAGCGCTGTTTTGGATATGTTTTTTTGTGACTGCAGCCAACGCTCAGAAGTCACAGTCGCAACCTATAAAGATAGGAGAAGTACGAAAGTTACAATCGTCGGTTTTGGGTGAAGAACGTCAACTGAATATCTACCTGCCTGCAGACTACAGTGAAAATGATACCACACAGTACCCTGTGATTTACCTGCTTGATGGCTCTCTGGACGAGGATTTCCACCACGTGACAGGAGTAGTGCAGTTCTACACTTTTCCATGGGTAAACAGGATGTCACCTGCTATTGTGGTGGGGATTGGAACTGTGAACAGGCTTAGAGATTTTAGCTTTCCATCACGAGTGAAGACGGATAGTGAGAAATACAAAACAGCTGGAGGGTCTGCTAAATTCATTTCATTTATAGAGCAGGAGTTGCAGCCTTTTATCAACAAGACATACCGGACACGCAATGACCGCACCCTGGTCGGACAGTCGCTGGGTGGACTCCTTGCTACTCAGGTACTGCTAGAAAAGCCGTCACTTTTCGAGAGGTATCTTATCGTGAGTCCTTCTCTATGGTGGGACAATGGGTCATTATTGCAGAAGAACTTGCCGACGTCGCTATCCGGTAAAATGGTATATATCGCGGTGGGAAAGGAAGGCCTCACACCATCAGACCCGCCGCGGGTGATGGAAGTGGATGCGAACCTGCTTGCTGACAAGCTAAAGGCAGTGAAGGGGCTCCAACTTAGGTTCGATTACCTGCCTGAGGAGAATCACGCTACGATAATGCACCAGGCGGTGATGAATGGATTTCGTGTGCTGTTTGAATCTGAAGATAACATTACAAAAGATTAAGGCGTCCATTGAACTCCAGGCATTATCAATATAGAATAGGCAGCGGAAAAGCTGAAGACGGCGCTGGAGGCCGATACCAGGTCACGGTTCCTGCGTCTCCGTATACCCATGACTATTCGATTGAGCACCTGGAGGAGCAGCACTTTGTGCAGCTAGTGGAAAAAGCATTGGCTGTGTTGGATTGGGAGTTGATTGCACTGCATCCATCGGGAGTCACAGCCAGAATTCCGCGCGAGGATGACATGGCTGGTGAATTGCTGGAAGTGGCCGTAGTTTATCCCTGGGCTTTTGTTTCCTCCGTGAGTCAGAATAGAAATGCGCCAAACACCGACCGGAACAGACAACAGGTACAACGGTTTCTGGAGGTGCTGGAGCGACTGGAGACAGACTCTGGGTTTCCACATAACGAAGATTCCACTGAGCAGGCGGCCAGCGAACCTCTAGATCACGAAACTCCTGTATCTGAAGTTACTCTTTGGCGCACGTTCCGGCCCAGGAGTAAGTTCCTGGTTACCCCATTGTTGATTTTTGCAAACCTGATAGTCTTCATTGTAATGGTTGCTTCCGGTGCTGATGTACTGGAGCCGGATACACGCATTCTTATAGATTGGGGTGCCAACTATCAGAAACTTACACTTGATGGAGAGCCATGGCGCTTGTTGACAAGTTGCTTTTTACATATTGGTGTAGTGCATCTGCTCGTGAATATGTATGCACTGCTGTTTGTCGGAATCTTGCTTGAGCCGTTAACTGGTAAGGCGAGGTTTGCTACTGCCTATCTTCTTGCGGGCATAGGTGGAAGTCTGAACAGTGTTGCCTGGCACTCATTCAGTGTGAGTGCAGGTGCTTCAGGTGCGATCTTTGGGATGTATGGTATGTTCCTGGCGCTGCTTACAAGTGATCTTGTAGATAAATCAGGGAGGAAGTCGCTGCTTATCAGCATGGCCATCTTCGTCATGTATAGCCTTTTTTCGGGAATGCAAGGCAATACAGACAATGCTGCACACATCGGAGGATTGGTTACAGGGCTGTTGTGTGGCTTTGCATTTATCCCTTCGCTCCGGCGGCGTGGAAAGTACGTTTTTAAATTGGCTACAATACTTCTGGTGGTAGGGATCGTGGGTGTGACGATGCAACAGATTTATGAACGTCTGCCTAATCATGCGGCGGTTTATGCCACCTCTATGCAGCAGTTTCAAAACAGGGAGACCATAGCCCTGCAGGCCTGGCAGTTGCCGGATTCCAGCTCCAGAGCAGCACAGTTGAAGGCGCTGAAGGAAAAGGGCATTGCTAATTGGGAGCGGAATCTTCGGTTGCTGAGGGGTATGGAAACAATGGACTTTCCTCCTTCCATAGAGAAAAGACATGAACTCCTTGCCGAGTATTGTGAATTGCGTATCAAAGCCTACGAACTGAAGTATCGAGCTGTCTCTGAAAACAGTAATGCCTACGATGGCAGAATCGCTGAGTATGAGGCATCGATACAGGTTATTACAAAGGAATTGAGAGGGGGAGAAGAGTGAAAACCGAGGGTAGAGGAATGGACGATCACCATTGGAGCTCTTTATGGTTCTTTCTGACTCTGTTTAGGAAGAACTTAGCCTCTAAGTTTTTCACCACACCATGGCGATTAAGCCAGATAATGAGATCTCGCTCGAGGTAAGGAAACCAGCTTTGGTTGGTGGGGGTGTGAATAAAAGAATGATCGACATCTGGATATTCCAGGTAGGTGAAGTTGGTTTTTCCCATCGATTTCATGGCACTGTCAAGCCGTTGGGCAGAAACAACTGGTACGCTTTCGTCGGCTGTGCCATGGAGCATCAGGATTGGTATGTCTACATGCAGTAAGGCAGATATAGCAGAGTCGTTCATATACGTCCTCCACCGTTTGTAGGGATAGCCGGACCACATTTCTAGCGAATCATTTGAGGTTTCAATTTCTTCAAACATCTCATCCAGGTCGTGCAGGGTACCCTGGCCAAGGTATCCTGGTTTGTGAATAGCATAGTATCGCAGTTCCTGTTTTTGAGACATGCCACCACCACTGCCGATGAGAATGAGGTGCGTGACCTGTGGACGAATTGATGCAAGTATGGCGGCAATGTCTCCTCCCTCACTGGCACCAATGAGTATCACTGGCACATCAGATCTGACATCCCTCAGTATACTGTCCATGACCATTGCATAGTCGTTTGTCCAGGTTTGTTTATCTGAATATTTGTAAGCTATTGTTTTGACGATGCTGTCCGCAAAACAGCCGCGTTTTTCTACCAGGACTGCTCTTGCACCAAAGATTACAGCACTGGCCAACTTATCTACTTTAGTTAGGACAGTTTCATAGACAGAACCCTGGACATAAAAAACGATGGCTCGAGGTTTTGAAGCAGGCATTTTCTGCCCCTTTTTCATTAGCTCATAGGCAGTGACAGGGAAGCCATCAGGTGCAGTAAAAGTGTATTTTCTAGCACTGAGCTGTACACTATTCTTACAGGAAAGGTGCGTAGCTACCAGGAAAATGATAATCAGCAAGCGATACATACACTTCTATCGGCTGTGAAGGATAGAATGTTACAGGCATGCTTGGTTTTTTACTTTCTTTTAAGGTTAATGACGTTGTCTGGATTTAGAGAGTCCGTTTGATAACAATGAACAGGCATTTCGTAATGGATGTCCGGCATTGGAGTAGCGTAGTATCGGATAACACCGGCTTATCAACTGATTGTCTCCGGTTTAACTGCTCTGGAGGTGCTCTGTAGCTCATACTCCCGGATAATAGATAAATAGGTGTTGTGCGGGTGAATAGGCGTTCTTCTTCTTCAAAATTCCCTCTTTTGCGGGAAGTCTCAGTCCTCGTACATTTTTGAAATAGATTCCGAGACAGCTTTGTACACTTTCTTATACTCCGGGTGTTCTTTCAAGAGCTTCGTCTGCGCCTGCATGGTGTCTGTGTCGCCGCGACGTGCCGGGCCAGTCTGGGAGGCACGTGGTGACATCTGAATTGCCCTGCCAAACGTCTGGTGTAGTATAGGCAACAAGAGTGTAAACGTGACACCCTGTTCTTTGCAGATATCTTCACAGATGGCCATCAGGTGGTTAGTGAAGTTGTTGCCAATTACCGCTGTCAGGTGAAGCCACTCCCGTTGTTCCCGGCTCACTTCATGTACCATGTCTGAAACTGCACGTGCAATCTTTGCTGTTGCAGCTTTAGCCTGATCGGTATTGGCTTCTATCACTGCGGGAATGTTGCGATGCGCAGGAAGGTCATTTTTTAAAATCGAATAGATTAGCCAAACTACACCGCGGTTTGGTGCTTTAAGGATGTCCAGTTTCTTTGACCCGGCTGTGTGTATCACCACTGTATTTTCGAAGGAAAGCTGGCGCGTCACTTCTGCAATGGCGTGGTCGGAGACAGCTACAATACAACAATCGTATTTGTCCTCGACAGAGGCCAGGTCCGAGATATACTGGCAGCGTAGTTCCTTTGCCAGATCATTAGCGGCCTTCAGGCTTCTTCCCCATACGCCTTTGCAGATGAAGCCTGCAGCCTTCAATCTTGTGCCCAGAAACCAGGCCATGTTCCCTGTGCCGAGTATCGTATAAGTCATAGCCGGTTCATATTCTCCACATAATAGCCTTCCATAAGCCTGAACACTTTTTCCTTAAGTGCTGCGGTGTCGTTTAAAGTTAAGCCTTCTGTAGCTATGGGTTTGAGGAAATGTATATGAATTCTGCTTGGCCAGCCCCAGGTCTTTGTCTTTGCGGCGGGATATATTTTCCGGGTGTTGAAGATCAGCCCCGGGATAATTGGTTTTTGTGCTTTGATAGCGGCGATGAACGCACCATCATAAAAAGGCTGCAGCGGCTTGTCTGTTTTGTTGCGTGTGCCTTCAGGATAGAGACAAAGGTGGAGTCCCAGCTCCAGCATTTCATGCATGCGTGTGAAGCTTTCCCTGCGGCTGCCTTCTTTTTTTCGGTCGACAAGGATCGATCCGGATTTGTAGATGAGTCCAAATATGGGGATGCGTGCCATCTCGATCTTGGCTAGGGTTTTGTTGCCACCAGGGATCCAGGGGGAGGAAACCGGGATATCGGCAAGGGAGTTGTGGTTGAGTACTACCACATAGTTTTCGCCTTTCTTGAAATGAGATTTGCCTTTCCTGCTGACAGGGCAAAAGACCAGGGGAAGGTAAACTGACATCCAGATTTTGAAAACCTTGTGCAGGTAAATTGATCTTTGTGGTTCATGGAAAAGCGTGGTAATCCAGACGGGGATGACCACAATGAGCATGGTCGCCACAAAGAGAATCATGGCGTAGATGAAAAAAAGGTGTCCGGCTATTCGCTTGAGTGCATTCATGTCAATGACCAGTCAACTGGTATCAGTCCGCGCTCCGAAAGCCATTGGTTAGCCTTGCTAAAGTGGCGACAGCCAAAAAAGCCGTTATGGGCTGATAAGGGCGATGGATGCGCGGCGGTCAAAATTAGGTGTTTCGAGGGGTCTATCAGTTCCTGTTTGCTTTTTGCAAAGGCTCCCCAGAGCATGAAGACCACATGTTCCTTTCTGTCGGAGATGGTTTTGATCACGGCATTGGTAAACTGGTGCCAGCCGATCTTGCTGTGTGACATAGGGGAATTCATAACTACAGTGAGGGCAGCATTGAGCAACAACACACCCTGTTTAGCCCAGTCCTCCAGATGACCATGGGCAGGCATCTTAATCCCGGTGTCTGCGCGAACCTCCTTGTAAATATTTACCAGAGAGGGTGGGGGAGGTACTCCGCGTTGTACAGAAAATGCCAGACCGTGGGCCTGTCCCGGATTATGATACGGGTCTTGTCCGAGGATGACCACTTTTACACGATCGAAAGGAGTGACTTCGAAGGCGCGGAATATGTCTGCTCCGGCGGGGAAGACTGTTTTACCGGCAGCTTTTTCAGATTTAAGGTAGCTTACGATTTCAGAAAAATACTGCTGACCAAATTCGTCTTTCAGTGCTTCTTTCCAGCTAGACTCGATTTTTACATCCATAACTCAGAGGATTTCGGCAACGTGTTTACGGATGTTCGCGGCCAGTTTTTCCATCGGAAGGTCGTTTGAATCTTTTCCAAAAGGATCTTCAATTTCTTCGGCGATCAGCTCCAGGCTGCCCAGTACATAGAAAACTATGGCTACAACAGGCACAACCCAATAGCCCAATGTGAAAACATAGCCAAAAGGCAGGGTCATAATGTAGATAAAGAAAAACTTTTTGATAAAGGCTGAGTAGGAGTAGGGGATTGGTGTGTTCTTGATTCGCTCACATGCACCACAGATATCCGTAAAGCTGGTGAGCTCAGGATTGATCAGGAGCAGTTGCTCGCCGGAAATGACGCCTGTTTTGTATAACATCATGATGCGATCGCTTATTAGCCGCGCTACCTGATTAGGCGTATGCTTTGTATGATCGATCAATTTAAAGTCCGGGTGAGTCTCATCGTCTATAAGAGCAAGGCGAGTAGATTCTTGTTGAAGGTGTTCGCGCAGCACTTCTGCGTAGAGAGGGATTGTCTTTTTGAAAAAGTCGCGGTTGTAATCGTCTGTAGGAGCCAGAAACGCCTGAAGTTTTATGGCCAGGTTGCGGCTGTTGTTTACCAGTTGCCCCCATAGCTTTCGGCCTTCCCACCAGCGATCGTAGGCGGTGTTGGTGCGAAATACCAGCAGCAATGAAAGGGCGAAGCCTAATAGGTTGTGCAGGTAGTAAATGTTCTTCAGGTAGGGGTTGTTCGACAGCCCCAGCGTATAATTCTCCAGGTATACCACTCCTGCTGAATACACGGAGATGATGATGATCAGAGGAAAGAGACTGCGAAGGGTGTCTGATTTATGAAACTGAAACAGTATGGAAAACCAGTTGCGGGGATTGTATATGCGCATCGGTAAGTTTATCTGATATTCACCTCTAGCAGCCTTTCGTTGTCGATATAGCCTTCCAGCTTATCGTAGACATTTACGGGGCCCACACCTGATGGTGTGCCTGTGAAGATCAGGTCGCCAATGTTGAGTGTAAAGTATTTAGAGGTGTATTCGATGATCTTGTTGATGTTGAAGATCATGTCTGCAGCCTTACCTTCCTGGACGATACCATCGTTAAGCTTGAGGTGGAACTGGAGGTCGCTGAATCTTTTATTCTCGTCCAGGGAAATGAACTTACCGACGGCGGCTGAGCCATCGAAGGCTTTTGCCAGTTCCCAGGGCAGGCCTTTTTCCTTCAGTCGTTGCTGCAGATCACGGGCTGTGAAGTCGAGCCCGACAGTTACCTCATTGTAATATTTGCGTGCAAACTTTTCCTGAATGTATTTTCCGTTTTTGTTGATCTTTACGACCAGTTCACACTCGTAGTGGAGGTCGTCGGTAAATTCCGGGTAATACAGTGGCTTTTCAGGAAGCAGCAGAGCAGATTTAGGTTTCAGAAAGATGACGGGTTCTTTGGGCACATCGTTGTTCAATTCCCTGGCATGTGCTGCATAGTTTCTGCCGACGCAAATGATTTTCATGTTTGGCTAAATACGTTTTTTCGGGTTTTAAAATTGTTTATAGTTCCGGACAAAGCACCGCTTGCTGCTATATTTGAGCTTCGGTTATAAACACAAAACGCTTCATGGGTCGTGTAAAAATAAAATTTCCTGATGAAAAACCGCTGTTCACCGCAATCATCCCGGTGAGGATCAGTGACATCAACTATGGAAATCACCTCGGGAATGATGCCTTGTTGTCAATCATACATGAAGCAAGAATGCAGTTGCTGGCGCAGTGGGGGTATACAGAGCTGCAGGCAGGCGGCAACAGTCTGATCATGCGGGATGTGATGATCGCATACAGAGGAGAGGCCTTTTATGGAGAGGTGTTGGAGGTGAAGATATATGCTGAGGAGTTTACAGAGCGATCGGTCGACCTACTATATCATATCACTACAGCGAGGGAGGGGCAGGTGAAGGAGATTGCGCATGCGAAGACCGGGATGGTGTGTTTTGATTATGAAGTGAGGAAGACGATGGACATGGGAGAAGAATTAAAATCTAAGCTGATGGGCATGGAATTTTAAAAAACTTTGCCTTACCTTTGCGTTCCCTTTGAAGGACCTCCTTTCGAGGGAAATGGCGAGGTAGCTCAGTTGGTGAGAGCGCAGGATTCATAACCCTGAGGTCTCGGGTTCAAATCCCGATCTCGCTACAGAAAAGTAGGACTTGTGACAGCAACGTTACAAGTCCTTTTCTTTTGGCGCTGATAGCAGTGGTTGCCTGGCTGTTCCGATGAAAATCCACCCCAAATTACCCCCTCAACTGTTGGTGTTTGCCCGGGCTAAACCCCTGCAATTCAGTATATTCGCATTTCTTTTTTCACAGCACGGGTAGGTATTTAGATCCTGGTGCTGGAAACTCAAACAATTTAAGAACCAAATTAGACGGTACTCATGAAGAAATTGCTGCTTGTCATTGCTGCCACATTACCATTAATGGTTCAGGCGCAGGATGATCTTGTAAAAAAGCTTGACGCCAACAAAAGCGACAGTGCGAAAAAGAAATTTGTATTCACTCCGGTTATCAATCTGGAAACTACCAGTGTAAAGAACCAGGGCAGCAGTGGCACCTGCTGGAGCTATTCCACTAACTCCTTCCTCGAAAGTGAGATGATCCGTATGGGAAAGAAGCCGGTAGACATTGCTGAGATATTTACTGCACGAAACGTATACATCGACAAGGCGGACAACTACATTCGTATGCATGGAGCGGTAGCCTACGGCGATGGTGGTGCATGCCATGACGTGATCAACATGTATGCAAAGTATGGTGCGCTGCCACAGGAAGTCTATACCGGACTCAACTACGGCTTTAACAAGAACAAGTTTGCCGAAATGCAGGCTGTGCTGAAGGGTATGCTCGATGCATTGGTAAAAAACCCCAATGGCAGACTTTCTCCTAACTGGAAGCAAGCTTTTACTGCGGTGCTGGATACATACCTTGGAGAAGTGCCTGAAGAATTTACCTATAACGGGAAGAAGTATACCCCTAAATCTTTTGCGGATAAAGTAATCGGAATCAACCCCAATGATTACGTTGAATTATCCTCGTTCATTGATAAGCCTTACTATGAGAAAACAATGCTCATGGTACCCGACAACTGGAGCTTTGACCAGGTTTATAATGTGAAGATGAATGACATTACTCGCATCATTGACAATGCACTGGAGAAGGGCTATACCGTGACATGGGCGACCGACGTGAGTGAGAAATACTTTAGCTGGAAGAATGGTGTAGCATTCGTACCTGAGAAGGACTGGGATGATATGTCAGAAGAAGAGCAGAAGGATCTGTTTAACGGACCCAAGCCTGACAGGAAGATAACCTCTAAGGCACGCCAGGCTGCTTTCGACCTGTATGAGACTACCGACGACCATGGTATGCATATCGTAGGTCTCGCCAAAGACCAGACCGGCAAGGAATACTACATGGTGAAGAATAGCTGGGGTGAAAAGAACGACTACAAGGGCTATATCTACGTAAGCAAGCCTTATGTACTCTACAAAACCACGGCGTTCCTGCTGCATAAGAATGCCATTCCTTCTGAGCTTCGCGCTAAGATGAAGATCTAATAAGTACAGAAGCATTGAAATAGAACCAGGCTACCGTTCGATACGCGTAGCCTGGTTTTTTTACACGAGTATGATATTCCGGATTGGTCCTGTCATTTATCAACACCGAGGTAGGTTGGGGGTGAGTATTTCTATAAGCTGATGCCACGAGTCACTTCTTCCACCATTCTTAAAAAGTCTGCGGTTCTATTTCGTGACAGGTATAGCCGAATTCCATTCGTCAACACTGCTACTTCACCATCTTTAGTTTCATACTCTCTCAAATGGCGCAAATTGATCATGTACGTTTTATGGATTCTGTAAAATCCAAGAGAATGAAGCTTTTCTTCAAACCTGCATAATGGCTTCGAAACCACCATTCGTCCTCCCACAGTCAGGATCAACTCAGTGTAAGACCCTTTGGCTTGCAGGTAGATAATCTGATCCAGTGGCAATATTTTCACCCCTCCATGCTGACTGATAAGCAGTGTCTCTATCTTTTTGGACCTGGTATTTCGATCCTCTGCTATGGGAGCAGGGAAGGGAATTAGCGTAACATTCTTTAGGCTCGTCATGATTGGTTTGATATCTGCTACACAAAGCTACTGAGTCATACCTCAGACATTACTGGTACTACTACCAAATCTTTAATAGTAGAAATACTGAATTTTTGCTGCCGTATACAAGAAATCTCCGGCTACATCTTATTTTTAGATGTATGCGTAGTGCGGGCTACATATTCCTTCTGACTATCTGGTTCCTGGTTGTCGTATCGCTCACAGCAAAGGGACAATCTGCACCGAATAAGTCAGATGATCTTCAACGACAATACCGGGAAGCCCGACGTGAAGCAAAGGGTGCTATGGCACTAGCCGACACGTTGGTTCGTTATGCAGACCTGCTAGCCTACAGGCCACAGTCAGCACAGCAAGGGAGGGCATTAGCAATTGCTGCCATTCGGCTGGCCGATTCCATAAACTATCCCAAAGCAGCAGTACAGGCTCGGATCACTTTGGGCAACGCTCACAATATAGAAAGCAGATCAGATTCAGCACTATTGTATTTCCTGCAGGCAGTGCCTGTTGCCGAACGCAATAAGCTACAGTTTCTGCTTCAGGTGCTGTATGGGAATATTGCGGGCGTGTACCTGGCGAGGACCGAATACCAGCAGGCTCTCACCTACTATTTCAAGGCGGCGGATCTGCTGAAGGCCACCTTTCGTATACAGGAGTCGGAGAGTGTCGCTTATTCTGTTTGTGTCACCTACTACAATATGGCGCTTGCCTTACAGGGGTTATACAGCTACGAGGAGGCGCTCAATTTTGCCCGGAAGTCCAACGAAATTGCTGCCTTTATGGGATTGCAGGATTTGCTGCCTTATACTACAACTGCTAAAGCAAGTATACTGCTGCATCTCAACAGGCTGCAGGAAGCAGAACAGCTTTCTTCCTCACTATTGGCGAAATCTCAGGCTGAAGATGTCAATCTCAGCCTTCAGTTGCTTCTAGGAGAACTCAGGCTGAAACAGACAGATACAATTGGAGCACTGTCGCATTTCCGGCAGGGAGCAGGTCTTAGCAGCTTCGCTCTCGACCGCATCCAGGCACTGTGCTCTTTGTCCAGGGTACATTACTATCTACATCAACCCGACTCCTCCAAAGCAGTTGCTCTGGAAGCATTGAAACTCGCCGAGCGATACAGTGCGCGCCAGGCAATGATGGAATGCTATGCGCTGCTTGCGCGGATTAATGCCTTAAGGGGTGATTATCAGACCGCCGCACATTACTTTACGCGTTACCAGCCCCTCCGGGATAGTCTCTCAAACGTAGACCGAAACCGCCTTATTTATGCGATGGAGACGCAATATCGCACAGCCGAGAAGGACGTCAAGCTTGCACAGAATAGACTGCTCATATCCGAACAACGAGCAACACTGGCGACCAGAAATCTTTGGATATGGGTGGTATCGTTGTCGGGACTGTTGATAGTTGGAGCGTTTGGTTTCTATCAGTACCATCGTTCGCGTCTTCATAATCAGCGCCTGAGATTCCTTCAACAGCAGGAGAAGGCAAGATCATTGTTGGCTATGACTCAGGGCGAGGAAAAGGAAAGGAAGCGAATAGCCAGTGCACTTCACGATGGTGTGGTTGGTTCACTTACGGCTTTGAAACTGCAGTTTCAGCAGGCAAGGAAAAACACACCTGGTCTGGACCAAAACTGCGAATACAATGATGCGTTAAACCTGCTTGATCAGACAGTGGCTGAGGTGAGAAAGACTGCCCACAACCTTATGCCAGAACTCCTATTATTGCATGGTCTACCCGAAGCTGTGAGCCTTTTCTGTAAGAGTATTCAAAAATCGCAGGATGTAAAAATCAGCTTTCAATACTATGGCTTTATCGATCGTCTCAACAGGAATTTCGAGCTATTTGTCTATCGTATTATACAGGAACTAGTACAAAATGTGCTGAAACATGCAAACGCTTCCAATCTGCTCCTTCAACTAAGCTTCCATGACCATATATTAAGTCTCACGGTGGAAGACGACGGAATTGGAATCGGAGATTCAGACAATACGAAAGGCGCTGGTCTCAATAGTATCAGAAACCGGACGGGTGAACTCGGCGGCACTATGAATATAATTACTGGTGCGGGCAAGGGTACTTCAATAGTGATTGAATTCGATTTGGCTGCAAAACCTGCATTTACTTATGAAGATTAAGGTTTCATTGTTAGATGATCATCCTGTTGTGCTCAAAGGACTACATGCCATGCTCAGCGATTTTGAACAATTTGATGTGTTACAGTCCTTTAGCACTGCTTCGTCATTGCTTCAATCATTAGCCGAGATGCAGCCAGATGTCTTACTGCTGGATGTGCAGCTACCAGATAAGCCTGGCGATGAAGTAGCTCAAATTATTTCACGTACTTACCCCCAGATAGCAATACTCGCCCTGACGAATCTTGACCAATCCTTCAATGTGAAGAACATGTTCCTCAACGGAGCACGAGGCTATCTGCTGAAGACTTCAGAACCAGATATTCTTCGGGAGGGTATTGAGACGGTGCATGCAGGAAAGCAATTCATTGACCCGGGACTCAGGGACCAACTTGCTACTGAAATGGTTGACGCATCAGCATCGACTCACACCACACCCATACTC
>JAFAAT010000214.1 GCA_023426425.1 Bacteroidota bacterium
CTTCGGAAGATAGGTGTAGTCTCGGTAAACGATTTAAAGCAGGTAGAGAAGAAGAACGTCGACATCAAGAAAGTGACAGACTCTGATATTGACTATGCAGATCTTGCGAATCAGTTGCTCAGGGACCGAAGAAATCAGTCGCCGCCACGAGTTCGTGCTGCGAGTCTCGATCTTGATGAAGATCAGAATGCCTTTCTTTCAATCAAGGGTGAAAACCTGAGTCTGAATAAGAAGTATGTACCAGTCGTTGTGGTGAACAACCAGCTGGCAGATGTGATACAAAGCGACGAGAAAGAGATCAGGATAAGGCTTTCAGAGAGCCATAGTATCAAAGACAACAATGACCTGATCATCACCTTCGACCCCTATGCGATTGTAAAAATGAATATCAAAATCTGACTGTATGAAGAAGAGACGCACAAATACATACGACCTGATTTTAGCAAACGAGCTTTCGGGGAACGATACTCCCCGTTCGCGTAAATCAGGTAACAAGAAACTGGTACTTTCCAAAAGTCTTGATGATGGAGAAGTACTGGTACGCAAGGAGGTCGCCACACGGCAGGAGTATGTGGTGGAGCAGTCTGCATCTTTCGAAGAATATGTGGTAGAACTAAGTAGTAGTGAGCATTCATTCGAAGAATATGTGGTTACTGCACCTGCTGACTATGCCGGCGGCTCGGCATCGAAAACTTTTTCAGTGGAACTGGTAGATGATGCACCACAGCCTTCCACCACAAACGATGACAGAAAGGTTCAGGAGGAATATGAAACTGATCTGATGGAGCCGGGCAAAGGACAAGCGCCTCCTCCACCAGTCAGTGCTCCGCAAAGCACGCCGGAAACCTCCATGGAATTTGCCGAAACTTACACAGAGAAGGATACCAAGGCAGCAGCTGATGAAGATGATTTTATCAATGACATGAAAGCTATTCTGTCGGGAGAAAAGACATTCGATCCTGTGACTAAGAAAGCAGTGGATTCCCGGAGCGGAGCCCAGAGTAGACCACAGGCGCCGCCAGCTTCTGGTGCCGAAGCAAATGACGGCCATGCCATTTTCAAGAAGATTGCAGAGAACATGCAATATGCCAACGCCTATGACCTTGGTACAGTAGAACTGGAAAACCGTTTTGCTGATTTTGACAGGATAGAGGACATCCGTCGCTCAGCCAAAAGGCCTGCGACTCAATCACACACTCCTGCAAAGCCAGCACCAGCTGTCGCCAGTGAGATGCAGGTAGATAGCGCAGACTTTATTCAGGACCTGGACGCCATCAACGCTTTGCGTACACCGGTGGCAAAAGCGCACACTGATGAAACGACAGAATCGCCCGACAGTTCAACAGCTGCCTGGCCGCCCAGGCCTTCTACCATCCGGCCATACACCCACCGCGAAAAGATTGCGGCCTTTGGAGAGTTTGCCTATGAAGCCGACCCCGACACCTTTGGCGGCGATGGCATAAGGGTCACCGACAATTGGAAGCAGCAGAACATCATCAACGTGGCGATCCCTCAGCTGAATGGCAAACGAATGGGTAGTACGACAATCACTAATGGCAGCATAAGGTTTCACAAGAATGGCGCGGAGCAGCTAAGGGCGCTTTGGGCAGCATGGGAGCAGGCAGGCCTGCTTGACAGAATACTCACTTATGAAGGTGGCTATGCTGCAAGATTCATACGCGGCACTCAAAGTCGTGATCCTCGTCCGCTTTCTAATCATGCCTGGGGTACTGCTTTCGACATCAACGCAAGGTGGAACCGCCTGGGCGCTGAGCCCGCACTGCTTAATCACGAGGGCTGTGTCAGGGAACTTGTCTCCATCGCCAACAGTCATGGGTTCTTCTGGGGAGGACACTTCCGCGGGAAGAAAGATGGGATGCATTTTGAACTAGGTAAAATTCTTTAATCATACTAAAATCACTCTTATGGAAACTCAAAACCGTTTTCTGGTCATGGATACTTTCCTGAAGACAAAAGTCGGAAGGAACAGGTTTACCGGTACTGGCAGACATGCTGGCCGACGCTTTACCCGCGGCCTTTCCGCTGTGGACTATACTGTACCCGGAATCATTCCTACGCTACGACAGCCTACCGGCATGGTCTGCTGGGCAACCGTGGCTACCATGATGATTTCCTGGCGGCGGCAGCAGTCGATTCCCATTGAGACTGCCATGGCCCAGGTTGGTGCTAAATATGCAGAGAAGTTTCGCAACAACCAGGGTCTTGCTGCAAGTGAGAAAGAACCTTTCATCCGCGCAACAGGAATGACCTTCCGCTACCCTCAAAGTCTTTCCATTGCAGGATGGGAAAATCTGCTTCGCACCTGCGGACCAGTCTGGGTTACTACTGATGAAGATCCTTCCTCAGGCTTTGCAATTCACGCACGCATCATGGCCGGCATACATGGAGACGGCACTCCCGAAGGCACTACCCTGGATATCTATGACCCGGGAACAGGCACCCAGTACACCGAAAGATTTTCAGACTTCCTGCGCAAGTATGAAGAAGAAGTGATCGCAACTGGCAAGCACTGGTCGGGCAGGATTCAGATCGTTCACTGGCCTGCCACCTCGGCTGCACAGTCTTTCTCCACCGGTGGTTACCACCAAACTTATACACGTGCATTCAATGCAGTGGATTATACCGTTCCCGGACTTGTAAATCCGCTGCGTCAGCCGTCAGGAATGGTTTGCTGGGCCACTGTGGCTACCATGATGATGAGCTGGAAAGCGCAACAATCTTTCTCTATCGAAGCAGCCATGCAAAGGGTGGGCGATATCTACCTCCGAAAGTTCCGAAATAATGAGGGGCTGCTGCCAGAGGAAAAGGAGCCTTTTATCAGGGCTACGGGAATGGTGTTCAAGTACCCACAGAACCTTTCGATCGCGGGTTGGGAAAGCCTGCTCCGGGCCGCCGGACCAATTTGGGTTACTACAGATGAACGCCCCGGCAGAGGATTTGCCATTCACGCCAGAATCATGTCGGGCATACAGGGAGATGGAACAGCAGCGGGTACCTGGGTAACCATAATCGACCCGGGGACAGGCACTCAGTATCGCGAGCGATTCTCTGACTTTCTCAGGAAATTTGAAGAAGAGGCGATTGATGACTACAGTGCAAGGATTCAGATTGTGCACTGGCCCGAGCAGGGAAGCCTCGGGCAGTCGCTGTCCAACGAAAGGACACAATCCTGGAGCATTTCAAGAGATGGGATCAGTCTGATCAAACGTCTGGAGGGTTTCCGTGCCAACTTGTATAATGATCAGGCAGGGCATTGTACTATCGGATACGGCACACTCGTGCACAGAGGCAATTGCAATGGTGCGGCTTCTGAGCAGCCCTACCTGAATGGCATAACAGATGCCCAGGCCGAGAACCTGCTGATGGAAAAAGTGCATGAATTCCAACGGACGGTTAATGACTCAGTGAATGTGGAGCTGAATCAAAACCAATATGACTCGCTGGTGAGCTTTGTCTATAACATCGGTAGCGGAGCATTCAGGGGTTCAACATTGTTGCGGGAGCTTAATCAGGGCAACTATTCCCGTGTACCTACCGAAATGCGTAAATGGGTCAAAGTGCGTATTAACGGTCAGCTGCAGGATTCACAAGGGCTTATTAATCGACGCAATGCAGAAATAGAACTCTGGAATAGGCCTGTCACTCAATAAGACCACTCATCACCACCATCAAATATCGAAAGCTGCCTCTTGCGGGGCAGCTTTCTACCTTGTGTGACATGAAGTAATTCTGAAATGTTTGGATGAAACCAGAACGGATTCCGATACGATGCCTCCGGGATTAAGGCGCTATGAAGGCGTTATGAAGGCGCTATGAAGGCGTGTAAACACCGAGAATGAATTTTCAGGCGAATGAAAAATAAATTTAATTTGAACTGCTTGTAAACCAACCAGGCGGAGGTGAAAAATCAGCTTTTGCTTTGCGTACTTTTCTTATAAAGCAGCCGGACAATACCATCAGCCAGACCTATCTTGGGCACATAGATTTCTTCAGCTTCTGCCCACCGCATGATAGAGATAAAGATCTGCATGGCGGGTACTATTACATCAGCACGGTCATCGCGGAAACCGTAGCGATGTTTCCGTTCTTCCACGGTGGCATAGCTCATTTCCTTGTAATAGTCCTTAAGCAGGTCGAGCGGTAGAGGCTTACCTTCCTTACGTTTTGAGATTGAAAAGATCTTATTGATATTGCCCCCACTTCCGATTGCTTCCACCGGGCCGTAGTTTTTCACATAGGTTTTGATAAAGGTTTTCATCTGCTCCCAATGCTCATCTGTCACTTTGTTGTGCAGCAAACGAATGGTGCCGATATTAAACGACTCTTTGAAGACTATTTTCTGCTCAGCAAAAAGCGTTATCTCTGTGCTTCCACCCCCAACATCAATGTAGAGGTAAGACTTGTTGAAGGCCAGCTTATCGGCAATGTGAGTCTCGTAAATAATGTTTGCCTCTTCCTGTCCCGAGATGATCTCCAGTTTGATGCCCGTTTCTTTCAATACATGGTCGAGGATTTCCTTACCGTTCTTTGCATCCCTCATAGCTGAGGTTGCACAGGCACGCATCTGTTCTACCTTGTAGATATCCATCAGTAGCTTGTATGCCTTCAGCGTCTTGATGAGGTTAGATTTTCGCTCTTCCGTGATGTATCCTTTGTCGAACACATCGATGCCCAGTCTTAAAGGAATGCGCAGCAGGTTTATCTTGGTAAAGTCTACACCGCCATCCTTGTATTCAGCAGCTTCTGAAATGAGCAGGCGTGCTGCATTGGATCCTATATCTATCGCGGCTAGTATCAACTATTGTATTGTTTATTCCTTAGGTACTGGTAAATCGCTACCTGTGACCGGACAACAGGTTGTCCCGGTTCCCTGGTTATATACCTGTTATTTTGTTCGTTGTCCAAGATACGCCCTTTCACGTTTTCTGAGAGTTGGATGTTGAGTATGTCAATCAACTCCTGTTGCAGTTCAGGATCGAAAATTGGGCAGGCAGCTTCAACACGGTGGTCTAAATTTCGTACCATCCAGTCGGCTGATGAGATATACACATTGGGCTTCTTGCCATTGTCGAATACGAATACCCTGGCGTGCTCCAGGTACTCATCGATGATACTGATGGCGTGGAGGTGATTTTTAAAAGATTTGTTCTCGGTATACGCGCTACAGATGCCCCTGATGATAAGCTTTGTTTCCACACCTTCACTTGCAGCCTCATAGATCCTGGTAATTAGTGTTTGATCTACCAGGCTGTTTAGCTTGATGATCATAGAAGCATCTCGTTTCTTTCTTGCTGCACGAATCTCTTTGTTGATCTGATTCAGGAAGAACTTCCGCATGTTTAGCGGGGCGATAGGTAGGGTGGTTACTGTCTTCAGACTCTCCAGCTTTGGTTCAGGGCTCTCGAGAAAGGTGAATACCCGGTTGATGTCTGCAAGGATGTTTCGGTTGGTTGTAAGCAGACAATGGTCGCCATAGAAGTTGGCGGTATTCTCATTGAAGTTTCCGGTAGAAACAAACCCGTATTGCTTTGTGGTGTTGAATTCCCTTTTACGGATGACACAGAGCTTGGCATGTACTTTCATATTGGGGAAGCCTACCAGCACCCGGACACCTTCTTCTTCGAGGCGCTCTTTCCACTCCAGGTTGGCTTCTTCATCAAATCTTGCTTTAAGTTCTATCATCACAGTCACCTGCTTTCCGTTGCGTACGGCATTGATGAGCGCATTGATCACCTTAGAATCCTTTGCCAGGCGGTAGCAGGTAATCTTTATGCTTTGTACAAATGGATCGATAGCAGCCTCACGCAATAAGTCTATGACTGAATCGAAGGAATGGTAAGGGAAATGAAGCAGGATGTCACGCTGCTCCATCACAGACATAATTCTTACCGGTTGCTTGAGTAAAGGATGTACAAAGGGTTTGGGCCTTCTTTGCAGATCATTGAAAACTGCTGAAGGGAAATTCATGAAATCTTTGAAGTTGTGGATGCGGCCTCCGGGATTCAGGTTGTCCTTTTTGGTGAGCCCCAGCCGCTTCATGAGATAGTCGAGCAGAGTGATGTCTATCGTTCTTTCAAAGACAAACCTTGTAGCCCGGCCTTTCTTTCTGTTCTTGATACCCTTCTCCAGTTCGGCAATGAGGTTGGTGTTGACATCATTGTCGATCTCCAGTTCGGCGTCACGGGTGACTTTGATGATATATCCCAGGAACCTGTTGAAGCCGAAGGGGGCAAAGAGATGTGGGAGATTGAAACGGATGATATCTTCCAGGAGGATGATGTCCTTCTGCTGACCCGGGGAAGGCAGAATAATGAAACGTGGCAGGACCCTGGTAGGAATCTCTATCAGGGAGTAGCGCTGCATCATCGGGTTTTCTGAATTGCCTACGACGCAGGCAAGATAAATGGATTTGTCTCGAAGGAAGGGCAGCTGAGGGATACTCTCGATCATGAGTGGGATGATCTGAGTTCTTACCTGTTCGTCGAAATAGGTTGTAACAAATTCCTTCTGTTCGTCGGAGAGTTGAGTCTCGTTTTTGAGATAGATGTTTTTCCTGCCCAGCTCTGTGATGATGTCTGCGAAGGTGGCATCGAAGCTACGCTGCTGTTCTATGACGGTCTCCTGTATCTGCTGGAGGATCTTTTCAGGGTTGGCTTCCAGATGAACACGGGCTGCTTTTCCCAGCCGGACCATCTTGTTGAGGGTTGCCACCCTGACGCGGAAGAATTCATCGAGGTTATTGGAGAAGATGCCAAGAAAACGGAGGCGATCGTAGACATGATTTCCAGGGTCCTGGGCTTCCTGTAGCACCCGCTCATTGAAAGCGAGCCAGCTCAAGTCTCTGATAATCGTTTGCCTGTTTGTCTTCACGTCGCGGTGGTTTGCCTTCAAAAATAAACCCTTGCGAACTTGTGCAAGGGTTAATAAGCTCTATTTTGTAGAAGTTACAATTTCTTAATCTGCTCTATCAGTGAGGTGGTAGAGTATCCCGGCACAAAGGGGATGACTTCAACCTGTCCTCCGTTAGCTAACACAAAATCTGCGCCTACTATGGTTTCGGTGGTATAATCACCACCTTTGGCAAGGATATCAGGTCTTACAGCCTGGATCAAGTCAAGGGGAGTGTCTTCTTCAAAGAGGCAAACAGCATCCACGAACATGAGAGATGCCAATTGGAAAGCACGGTCGTCCTGGTGGTTTAGAGGGCGCTCAGAGCCCTTGAGTCGCTTGACGGAAGCATCTGTGTTCAGGCCGATAATTAGCTTGTTACCGAGGCTTGCAGCTTTGGCCAGGTAGTCGATATGACCGTGGTGGAGGATGTCGAAGCAACCATTGGTGAATACGATCTTTCTGCCCATGGTACGCCAGCCATTCACGCGGTGTACCAGTACATCTTTAGTGATGATCTTGTTCTTTATCCACTGAATCTTGTCCATTGCGTTTTACGTTGTATAGCGGTAGTAAAAGAAGCGATAGCAAACCAAGCACCAGCACTACGGCAGTTTGGGCCATCCAGCTCACCCAGCCGAAGGCGAGGGCATAAGAGCCTTTTATAGCATAGAGCTTGACGAGCACCATCTGCACTGCAGGCGGGTAGGCACCTATACCACCTGGTGTGACAATCATGCCCAGGCTGCCGAATACAAGTACTGAGAGCGCGGGTAGCCAGCCAAGGTGCTGTGTAGCGTCTATAGCTTTGAAGCCGATGACCACAAGGGCCAGGTAGCAGAACCAGATTAGTGCAGTGTAGAGGAGGAACATGCCCTTCTTGTGCATGTATTTGATAGAAAGTATGCCATATCCAATGCCGGTGATGAACTGAGCGATTTTAGACTTTCTGTTTCTGCGGTAGATGAAGATCAGCAATGCGATAAAGAGGGCTAGACCTCCGAAAGCGAAGGCTATGGTACTGCCTTTGATGGCGAAGTGAGCCAGCTGCTCGTTGACGTATTCGCTGGCAATGTTCATCTGCAGGACGAAGGCGAGGACGGTGACAATTCCGAGGCAAACGATGTCGAAGGAGCGTTCTGCTACAATAGTGCCTACGATCTTGTCGACCGGTTCGTTTTCATATTTGGCAAGTACTGTGCAGCGGGCCACTTCTCCCATGCGGGGCACCAGCAGGTTGACAAGGTATCCGATGAGGACGGCGAAAGTTATGTTAGTGGTGGTGGGTTTGAGCTTGAGGGGTTCGAGCAGCAGTTTCCAGCGCAGGGCTCTGAAAAGATGGGAGAGAAAGCCGACAAGGAGCACCGGGACAAGCAGCCAGAGGCGGCCCTGTACCTGAGAGAATGCCAGGAAGATTTCGTCTTTGTCTGCCGGAGTAAGCTTGCCATATTGCCACCAGATCAGCAGGCCACCCAATCCGAAGAAAATTACATACTGCAGGATCGTGAGAAGAATTTTCTTCATGGGCTAAAGATAAAGCTTAGAGGGTATTATGTTCCGTGGGAAAGATGATGGAGGGCTTAAACTTTTTGGCGTCTTCAAAATCCATTCTTGCGTAGGAAATAACTATTACGGTGTCTCCGACCGATACACGTCTTGCGGCGGGACCGTTCATGCAGATCATTCCTGAGCCGCGGGTACCTTTGATCACATAGGTTTCCAGGCGTTCACCATTGTCTATATTTAGCACCTGCACCTTTTCGTTCTCTATCAGGTTTGCAGCATCCATGAGATTTTCGTCGATGGTAATGCTGCCGATATAATGCAGGTTTGCTTCCGTCACCTTCACCCGATGGATCTTAGATTTCAATACTTCGATCTGCATAGCGGCGCAAAGGTACAAATTTGCAGCATCCGATAATGATTTTCACTGATTCACAGGGCAGTAGGGCAGGGGGTGGGGATTTGCAGCTGTTCAGTGGTGGAGTGAATTATCGCGGCAGGAAATTTTAGGTAAATTGCTGTATTTCGATTTCGATTCAATTCACCAATAAAACAAACGATTATGCAACACGCGCTTTACCTGATGTTTAATGGCAACTGTGAGGAAGCAATGAAATTTTATGAAAAGGCCCTGGGTGGGAAGATCACCATGCTGCAACGGTATGGGGAGGCTCCGGTGGGGAGCAGCGACGCTTATAAGGACAAGATCATGCATGCTATAATGGACATCATGGGATATGTGGTGATGTTTTCGGATGCGGATGAGCAGCGGAATGTGCAGTTTGGGGACAATTTTGCGATAGCGCTGAACTTTAATTCGGATGGTGAGCTGAACCGCGCATTTGATGCATTGTCGACTGGTGGGAACGTGACTATGGCTGTGCAGGATACCTTCTGGGGTGCTACGTTTGGTCAGTGCACGGATAAGTTTGGAGTGAACTGGATGTTTAACTATGACAAGAAGAAGGACTAGGGGTAAAGGATAAAAAGATAAGGGATCGCGAAGCGATCCCTTATTGTATGGCCACATGAGTGGTATTATTTCAATTGCAGAGAGTAGTAATTACTCGCCAGCAACTTCGAATTCCATTTCGACAATGTTTTCCTTACCGAAGTCGATCTGAGCTTTGTAAGTACCGACTTCTTTCACATCGTCTACGATGCTGATGCGGCGGCGGTCGATTTCATATCCTTTCTGCTCACGGATGGCGCGGGCAAGCTGGATAGCTGTAACGGAGCCGAAGATCTTTCCGCTGGTACCTGTTTTTGCACCAACCTTTACAGGGGATGCAGTAAGTACTTCGCGTACTTTATTGATTTCTGCCATCAGTTTTTCTTCGCGCTTCTTAAGTTGTTTTTGGCGCTCTTCAAGTACCTTCTTGTTAGAAGAACTTGCTTCGATAGCATATTTCTGAGGAATCAGATAGTTGCGTGCGTAGCCAGGGCGAACAGTTACCAGTTCATTGGCAGCACCTAAGTTATCTACGTCTTTTATAAGTATTACTTGCATGACTATTTGCTTTTACTGAGTGAACAATCACCTTTATTTTAAAAGGTCAGTAACATAAGGTAGGAGAGCCATCTGGCGTGCTTTTTTGACAGCCTGAGCCACCTTGCGCTGGAACTTCAGGGAGTTGCCGGTAATACGACGTGGAAGCATTTTACCTTGTTCGTTCACGAATTTTTTGAGGAATTCAGCATCTTTATAGTCGATGTATTTGATTCCCATTTTTTTGAAGCGACAATATTTTTTCTGACGCTTTTCTACCCTGGTGGAGGTAAGGAACTTTATATCGTTTTGCTTAGCCATTGTGTCTGATTTTAAGAATTAAGAAGTTGCTTCTGCTGATTCAGCATGTTTGTTACGACGTCTTGCGTTGTACTCAACTGCATACTTGTCGAGGCGAGTGATCATGTGACGCATAACGTTTTCGTCACGGTTCATCTGGATCTCGAGTTTGTGGTTTACGTCGGTTGGAGCTTTGTACTCAACGAGCCAGTAAAGACCTGTGGTCTTTTTGTCGATTGGGTAAGCGAGGGAGCGGAGGCCCCATCCGTTTGAGTTAACGATTTCGCCACCATTTTCTGTGATGAAGTCAGCGAACTTCTTCTGAGCATTCTTGTAGTCATCGTCTGCCAGGACCGGCGTGAAGATCACCATCAGCTCGTAGCTTTGAAGGTTGTTTGTTGCCATAAAAAAATTTAGTTAAGAAATGTTT
>JAFAAT010000271.1 GCA_023426425.1 Bacteroidota bacterium
CCCTCAGTCCCTACCTTGAACTCTACTGGCAAATAGATCCCCAGTCCCTGCTCTTCAAAAATGAAGCAGGTATTTACCAGGCTAAGATTAAAACAGAAGTGGTCATCACCAACACCAGCGGCAAGAGCATCAATGATGTTTACCTCCTCGAAACACAACCTGTAGCCACTGGTGCTGAGACTGTCACCCTCAGGATCCTCGACCTCCGGAGGTATGCACTTACCCCCGGCAAACACTACATCAACCTTACGCTTACAGATATTTACCGGCCTGAAACCTCATTTCAGTACAGAGACTCGGTTACAATAATCACCCCCGGCAAAGATCCCTGGTTCAGCAGCATCCAGCTGGTCGACACTGCAACACCTTCCTCAGAGCCCGGCATTTTTCAGCGCAACAATAAAATACAGATTCCCCTAAGCATTCATTTCCTGGATGACTCCCGCAAAACTGTTAAGTACTACGCTGAACTATACAATCTTATCGCCGCAGAAAATAAGAGCTATTTTCTCCGCGCTTACCTCTCCAAAAAAGAGCTGGACCTTCCCTTCCACCAGGTGGAGACTACTGACACCATACAGGGGGCACTGTTGCAGATCGTAGAAGGAAAGCTCTCTACAGCAACCCTGCCGTCCGGAAATTATCATCTGAATCTTGTTGTGGAGGATTCTTCCGGCTCCAAACTTGCCGCCCGTACGCTCTTTTTTCAACTGATGAACTCCAGGCCTGAGGTTTTTCAGCTGAAACTGGATTCTACATCAGCAGCCCCCCAACCAGAATACATCAATATCAACAAAACCTTTGTAGGCAAGTTCACACCCGCTCAGCTCCGCGCAGTACTGAAAATGTTGATCCCCATTGCTACTCCCGCAGAAAAAGTGTCCATTTCAGATTTTTTGAAAAAGCCTAATGAACTTTACCAACGGTACTTCATCTACAACTTCTGGGTCAGCAGGAGCAAGGAACAGGCGGAAAAGCTCTGGAACGAGTATGCAGAAAAGGTGAAGTTCGTGAACAGGAGCTTTGGTTCTTCCATGCTTCCTGGCTATGAGACAGACCGCGGAGTGGTTTACCTGAAGTACGGCGCTCCCACAGAAAGGATCGTCGTCAACAACGAAGAAGGTGCCCACCCCTACGAAATCTGGCAGTATAATGTCCTCCCGCAGCATGGCAATGGCCTGTTCCTGTTCTACAGGCCTGGTTTTATGGCCAATGATTATAAAATACTTCACACCACCGTAAATGGTGAGATCAGGAACCGGGGATGGAGGAGATCGCTTTATCTTAATGGCGTAAGCCTTAAGCCTGAAAATTCCCGCGCCGAACAGTATTTTGCAAATCTTTGATCATGGAACTTAGCTTCTTCAAATATCAGGGTACAGGCAACGACTTCATCCTCCTGGACAATAGAGCCGGTCAGATCAACCTCACCTCAGATCAGATTGCATTGCTTTGCGACAGACGCTTCGGAATCGGTGCCGACGGACTCATGTTACTTGAGGTGGAGAACGGTTTCGACTTTCGTATGGTCTACTTCAATTCCGACGGTGCCCAAAGCACCATGTGCGGAAATGGCGGCCGCTGCATCGTAGCATTTGCCCGGAAATTAGGTATCGTGGATACAACAGCCACTTTCGTAGCCATCGACGGTCCTCACCAGGCAGAAATTCATGATGATGGGAGGGTAAGCCTGCAAATGAAGGACGTAGACAACATAGACTTCTTCAGCGATCATTTTCAACTCGACACCGGCTCCCCACACTACGTTGTTCGTGCCGAAGACGTAAAACATCTCGATGTCTTTCAGCTTGGACGCTCAATCCGCAATGAGGCAAAGTTTCAACCCCTCGGGATCAATGTCAACTTCATGCAGGAAGAAGAAGATCATCTCTTTGTCCGTACCTATGAAAGGGGGGTAGAGGCTGAAACCCTCAGCTGTGGCACAGGGGTAACCGCTGCAGCCATCGCTGCAGCTGGAAAGCAGACAGGCGCCTTCCACCGCCGGGTCCTGACTCCTGGAGGCATGCTGGAGGTTTTCTTCAACAAAAACACACCCTCCTCTGCTAAAGATATCATCCTCAAAGGTCCTGCAGAACTGGTCTTTTCAGGGTCTGTCTCATTATAACCTGTAAATTACAGCAGAGTTCTTTTGCCTGGTTTTAACAATCGGTACAGTTTTTGATCCCGTGGATGCAGTGGCTTAGCCACGGATCATTTATCAAACCATCTAAAAGATTGTTATGAACAGTCGCAAATATTCCTCTTTAGTTCTTGGTTTCTTGCTGTCAGGCTCCGCCTATACTGCCTCTGCGCAGGATGCCACAGACGCGCTACGTTATTCTTTTCTTTCCCCCACAGGGCACTGCACGCTCAATGGGATTCGGGTCGGCACTCGGATCCGTGGGCGGCGATTTTACCTCATTAAGTGTCAATCCGGCAGGTATTGGTGTCTACCGTCGCTCCGAAGTAATGTTTACGCCCTCGCTCAAGTTCAACTCTGCCGACGCTACCTATATGGGAGAATTGAATGACGATAATACTGTTAAGTTCAATTTCAACAATCTCGGTATCGTCTTTACCCGGGCAGAACGCGGTAAGCGCTATGACCGTGCTTCCTGGAAAGCCGTTTCCTTCGGTGTGGGCATCAACAGGCTCGCTGACTTCAACCGCCGCTATACCTATGGTGGACTCATGCAGGGCCCCGCAGCCAGCAATGAACACAGCTCCTTCAGTGAACTCTTTGTCAATGATGCCAATGAGTATCCCGGCAGTATTGACGTCGAAGGTTCACTTGCTTACCTCGGCTATCAGTCCTACCTCATCAATCAGGATCCACAGAGTGGCGCGTACTACTCCCAGGCATTCTGGGAGCCTGGCCTGAATCAGCTCAGGTCCGTACAGGAGAAAGGTGGTATTAACGAACTGGTTTTCTCCTTCGGTGGCAACTATCAGGAAAGGCTGATGCTGGGTGCTACTCTGGGTGTTCCTATCGTGCGTTACACCCGTGACGCCTTCTTCGAAGAAACGGATGCAAGCGGTGACCCCAATAACGATTTTGCCAGCTTCCGCTACCGTCAGTCTCTGGTAACTACCGGATCAGGTGTAAACCTGAAACTCGGCGCCATCTACCGCGCCAGCGATCAGATACGCCTCGGAGCAGCCATTCATACGCCTACTTGGATGTCACTGACAGAAGCCTTCAATGAGTCGCTAACAGCAAATACTGAAAGCCTGGCCGGCATCGTAGATGTTGCAAATCCAGAGAACCGTTTCGAATACCACATGACCACCCCCTGGCGTGCCGTGCTGAGTGCCACTGGCTTCCTCGGTACCAGCGGATTCATTACCGCCGATTACGAATATGTAGGCTACAACTCAATGCGCTTCCGCTTTGAAAATGAGTATTCTGATGCAGAACGTGTACGTAACCAGGAACTTCGGAATAATTTTCAGGGTACCTCCAACTTCAGACTGGGTGCCGAATTCCGCCTGGACAATATCTTCATCCGCGGCGGCGGTGGCTACTATGGCAACCCCTACAAAGACGGAGATAACAAGATGAGCCGCCTCGATCTTTCTTTAGGACTAGGCTACCGCACAGAGTCTTTCTTCATGGACCTCGGCTTTGTCCACTCCCGTTTCGATCAGACCGAACGTCCTTATACTTTACCCGAACCCGTTGTTGTCCCTGTGGCCGATATCGAACACAGCCTCAACAACATTGCACTCACAATAGGCTGGAAATTGTAGCATCACAGCTGGTAAGAAATAAGAGGCTGCCTCTAATGGTGAGACAGCCTTTTTTCATATCGCTATGAAAGGAGTAGGATTTCGCTCCAGGTGCTGACTGGAATTTAGAAATAAAGCTGTTTGTCCTTGCCCGCCGAAAACCCCTTTATGCGGGTTTACTAGACGCTTACTAGACGCTTACTAGACGCTTACTAGA
>JAFAAT010000018.1 GCA_023426425.1 Bacteroidota bacterium
TAAATATTCAAGCTTTTTAAACCTGAATAGGCTGTATTCGTACAGCCTATTTTTTTCTACAGAAGTGAGTTATAAAGAAGTCAGGATTTCACAAGTGGAAGAGTCGACAGCGGAGTTGCTGATTGCATTGCTTTCGGAGCAGGGGTATGAGGGGTACGAAGAAAGGGAGGATGCTCTGTTAGCCTACATACCAGCAACTGATTTTCGTGCGGATTCGTTGGAAGAAGTGCTTGCACCGCTCGGTTGTACGTATGAGGCCAGAACTATTGAGAAGACTAATTGGAATGAAGTCTGGGAGAAGAATTTTGACCCTGTCGTAGTGCCTGGCTTCTGTACTGTGAGGGCTGATTTTCATGAGATACAGGTGGACACACCCTATGAGATCATCATCACTCCTAAAATGTCATTTGGAACAGGTCACCACGCTACTACAAAGTTGATGATGCAGCAATTGAGCGAAGTCAGCCCATTGGGTAAAGTGGTTTATGATTTCGGGACGGGCACCGGTATTCTTGCTATACTAGCCTCTAAACTTGGCGCATCAAGTATAGCCGCAGTGGACAATGAGGAATGGGCAGTTGAAAATACAATAGAGAATTGCATTAGGAACGAAGTTGACAATGTGTCTGTTTTGCTTGGTTCTGTCGAGTTGTTGCCCACAGAGCCATGTGACCTTTTCCTCGCCAATATTAACCGTCATGTGCTCTTGCAATATATGGATGAAATAGCCCAGAGAACGCGAAAAGGCGGGTATGTTTTGATGAGCGGGTTATTGGAAGAGGATGAATCTGTTGTGGTAAGGCGTGCCGAGGATGCCGGTATGAAGTTGGTAAGTAAGGAAACATTAAATGGCTGGTTGCTATTGGAGTTTCGCTGTTAGATGGGTGCTACATTGTTACATATAGCACTGATGTTATTTAACAAATTTCTAGTGTGACTTGCATATGATTGAAGTGAGAAACGACTAAATTTGTCCACTCCTAACTCTTAAGTTTAAAGATGATAATTGCAATATTGTTTGTGCTAGCCTATCTTGTCGGATCCATACCTACTGCTGTTTGGATTAGTAAGGCGCTATACGGTATTGATATACGGGAACACGGAAGTGGTAATTCAGGTGCAACGAACACGTTCCGGATACTCGGATCCAAAGCGGGTTCTGCGGTTATGCTCATTGACATGCTTTTGGGGTTTATAGCTGTTAAACTTTCTTTGTTTTCACATTATCCCTGGTATAGTGAAGCTATCACTGACCTGCAGGTATTCCTTGGGCTCGCGGCAGTACTGGGGCATATCTTCCCCATATGGGCTGATTTTAGAGGAGGTAAGGGCATAGCGACATTGTTTGGGATGATTCTCTCAATTCAGCCATTGGTGGCAGTGAGCCTGGTGGGAGTGTTTCTAATATTTCTCTTCCTTACCCGTTATGTTTCACTCAGTTCGATTAGTGCAAGCATTGCTTTCCCGTTGCTGATTCTGTTTATTTTCAAAGCACCCGAGCTTAGCTACCGCGTATTTGCAATTGCTACTGCGTGTCTGGTTGTGCTTACACACTACAAGAATATCAGCAGGCTTTTGCACGGAAATGAGAGCAAAATACCTTCTTTCCGGAAGCGCAGAGACAGGCGCAGGGATTCCTGATAAGTTTTTGTTGGTACAAAAATTTGACAACCTCTAAAAATCTGAAGAGGACATGAAAAAAATTGTACTGGCTTTTAGCGCATTAATGATTTGCGTGGCCGTTTATTCCTGCTTTACTAATCCTATTACTGGCAGGAGAGCCTTGAGCCTTGTAGACGAAAGTACGATGCAGCAAATGGCGCAGCAGGAATACCGATCTTTCCTGGCTTCAAATCCACCGCAAAGAGGCACCAGGGATGCGGAAATGGTGCAGCGGGTAGGAAGCAGAACAGCTAGCGCGGTACAACAGTACCTACGGAGTATTAATCAACTGGATCTTATTGAAGGCTACAACTGGGAATTCAATCTGGTAAACAACAATGGCGCAAACGCCTGGGCGATGCCGGGTGGAAAAGTTGCGGTGTACACAGGTATCATGCCTTTGGTTCAGAATGAAGCCGGTCTTGCTACTGTGGTTGGGCATGAGGTAGCTCATGCTATAGCACGTCACGCCAGTGAAAGAGCGAGCCAGGAGCTGGCAGCGACCTATGGGAGCCAGGCATTGGGGGGGCTAATGGGATCGAATCCAGGAGCAGCATCCCAGATATTCAACATGGCTGTAGGGTTAGGGGCCCAGGGTGCACTGCTAAAATTCTCCCGTGATCAGGAGAGCGAAGCTGACCGAATGGGACTTATCTTTATGGCACTGGCCGGTTATAATCCTAATGAGGCTTTGAATTTTTGGTCGCGGATGGCTAGTGCAAAAAGCGGCAGTGGCGCACCACCAGAAATTCTGAGTACACACCCGAGCGATCAAACCAGGATGAATAATATCAGGAAATGGATTCCGGAGGCAATGAAATATTACAAACCAAATTAGGCCTACTCCGGAAAGTAGGTAGCTACTTTGTTCCCATAAAAATTTGGAAAGGTTCCAGCGCAGTAAATCCTGTACTGGAACTTTTTCTTTACAGGGGTCAGTATCAGCTAGCAACCCGTGATGCCGTATATTCAGATGGAACAAGATACCGGCCGCTGTTGCTGGGCTTTAGAAAACTAAAGAAAGACTTAGCCGGAGTAAAGAGGATGTTGGTGTTGGGGGCCGGCCTCGGGAGTGCGGCCGCCATACTGGATGCTGCAGGCTATCATCCGGAGATCACGTTTGTAGATATTGATCCTGTCGTGCTCGAACTCTCGAAGGAAATCTATTCGGGAAATTTCAGTAAAAGCCAGTTTATAGTAGACAATGCTGAAGCTTTCATGGGCAGGAACACAGATCGTTTTGACCTTGTTGTCGTAGATGTGTTCTTAGGAAGGGATGTGCCTGAATTTGTTACCAGTACTACATTCCTTAAAAACTGCAGGGAAGCAGTTGGAAGAGAAGGGCACCTGGTGCTTAATTATATGATCAGCGACCGGAGGAAATGGGAAAACTTCAGGAATTCATTCGGCGCTGTATTTCACCAACACCAAGTGGTGGATCACGGGATCAATAGGATATTTGTAGCTAAAGTTTAGCAGACTGAATCCTCAGCACTTTCCGGTTTTTCTTCTGTACACGCATTTTGTCTGGCACCAGTTTGAGGATTTCATCCATCAGACTTTGGAGCAGGCTAAACTTTACAAAATGACTGTTTGTGACCAGGCTGATTTCCCTAACAGGCTCCGGGTCTTCAAAGTACCGCACCTTATCAATGACATCATCCGGAAACTCCACCGTAGCGAGTTCAGGGAGCACTGTCATCCCCTTGTTCCTATCTACCATCTTTCTCAATGTTTCTACATTGGAACTTTCATACCGGAAAGGCTTTTCAGACTGTAGTTTCTGCACCTGATCGCTGCATAGATTTATAATCTGATTGCGCATGCAGTGCCCCTCATTTAAAAGCCAGATTTTTTCCAGTGCAATGTCCTGAGGGGAGATCATTTTTTTCTTAAGGGCGGCTTCCTCCTCAGAAAAATACCCTACGAAAGGCTCGTAGAACAATGGATATTCTTTAATAATCGGATCTTCCAGCGGAGTGCTGACCATGGCAGCATCAATCTCGTTGTTCTTGAGTGCAGTGATGATCAGGTCCGTCTCCAGTTCGCGGACCTGTAATCTGACCAGTGGGTAGGCTGTGACATATCCCTCAAGTAGTGCGGGTAGAATGTAGGGAGCTACTGTAGGAATTACTGCGAAACGGAAGGGACCGGAGAGGGTATTTTGCTGTCTTTGGATTAACTCTGGGATCTTTTCGATTTCGGAGAGCGCGTTCCTGGCCTGCTCCACGATTGCCTGTCCCATGGGAGTAATGGCGATGGGATGTTTGTTACGGTCAAAAAGGCGAATATTCAGCTCTTCTTCCAGCTTTTGGATCTGCATACTTAGTGTCGGCTGTGTGACAAAACATTTTTCGGCAGCGGCAACGAAGCTCTTATAAGTGGCAACAGCTACAACATATTCCAGTTGCGTGATCGTCATATGTAGAATTTGTAGAGCAAACCTACTGCTTAAAATTGAAATTCTCTATCCACTGTGGCTATCATTTAACTCATTGAAGTAGATAGGGGTTGAGGTTTTTGAAAGCTCATTTATACCAGGCTGCAAGTTTTACTGCAGCAGGTAGCGAGCTCGGTATCACAAGTTGTATACGTGTTGTTCATAAATACCTTCTGGATTAAACGCTCTGGTGGTACTCTGGAGATGTTCTGTGGTTTTAGAAGTACTTGCCAGATATCAATTGCAGAGGTAATAGAATTTCCGATAACATTTGCTTTGAAGAAGGCTTTTTGCGCTTACCGTTCAATCCGACCAAAAAAAGAATTAATAGGAAATAGTCAGCTTTGTGTAAAAAATGTTAAATTAGAGTGACCAATCTCGCCGTATGAAACAGATATTTACAATTTTAGTTCTATTGGTTGTCCTTGTCACTTCTGATAACCGGGTGTGGGGCCAAACGACAACCGTCACTACAGGTATCCCTTCTTCGGCAACCTCGCTGCTTGCCGCTTCACAGACGCCGGGGATCTCGTTCATAGTTTCAAACACCAATAGTTTCCCAATGATACTTACTAGTATGCAGGTGTACAGGGACGCGGCATCGAGTGGCAAGACCTGGACTTTATATTATTCTGCAACATCATTGTCCGGACTTTCGGCAATCAACACTGCGGCAGGCTGGACACAAATTGCAACTGCAGTTGCACCCACAGCAACCAGCACAGGCATTCACCCGGTATTTACCAGTCTCAATTTTCAAATTCCTGGCAATACTATCTACAGGTTCTATGTCTGTCATTCGGGAGATATCTTCAATTATGGGGGGGCGTCAACAACTCCAAACAATTTCTCAAACGGGGGTATTACGATTGGTACTGGGAATTATCAGATTGGTGGTCAGAATGTGGGCCATGCCGGATATAGCTTCTCGTTGTCTTCTTCGTTTGTACCCAGATTCTTTGGCGGGACACTAACTTTTCAGCCTGGCTCAGCGAACAATCTTCATGGGCTGGCAATCACTCAGCCCCTCGGGAACTCCGACAATTGCCATGGGGCCGGGTTGCCCGTTAGGGTGAAATTCCAGAACACCGGAAGCGCAGCCCAATCAAATTTTCAGGTTGGTGCCAGTTATAGCGGTACGACCACTGGAACTGTGTCAGGCATATATACCGGAACCTTAGCGCCAGGTGCGGTAGATTCGATTGATCTTGGTCCATTGAGCCTTCAGCCAGGAAATTATAACGTCAGGGCATATACTATGCTCAGCACAGACACACTCAATAACAACGACACTACGGGTGTGGTAAGCTTTTTTATCAAGCAGCCAGTCGCAGCACCTGTGGCTATCTCAGACACGGTTTGTTTAGGCGACGATGCATTATGCACAGTCGATTTGCAACCAGGTGTGCAGTATAGATGGTATTCCAGCAGTACGGGAGGATCACTGGTGCATGTTGGTAACAACGTTTCCTTCACTGGCCTGACGCAAGATACAACCATGTACGTTGCAGCACTGGAGAATGGTTGCGAAAGCAGCCGGATGCCCATTCATGCCGCCATTGGACCGCCGCCGGTAGTGGAGTTGGGAAGTGATACAAGCTTCTGTGAGTCGATTCCGCTGATACTCAATGCCGGAAATCCGGGAGGAATATATACCTGGAGCACAGGTGACAGTACCCAGGCAATTACAATAACAGATCAGTCGGGCGTTTATTGGGTTACAGTTGACAAATACTGTATTACTTCAGACACAGTCGAGGTAACAATTGCTCCGATGCCATCTGTGAACGGCATATCCTACGTGAGAATGGCTAATGAGTATCATTTTACAGCATCAAACGCGCAGGATGTGGATAGTTATTTCTGGGAATTTGGAGATGGTGCTACATCAACACTGCCGAATCCGGTACATACCTTCGGATCTGAGATTGACGTGGCATTGAATGTGAAACTCACAGTAACCAACAACTGCGGTTCCGATACCGTCGGTCGTATCGTGCCTACTTCTGTATCTCAACTGGCGCCGGGAACCGGTCTAAAGATTTATCCAAATCCGGCATCAGAACGCCTGCGCATAGAGACTGAACATAGCTTTATCCAGGAAGTTAGCATCCTGGATATCGTGGGGAAGAAAGTCGTAGATGTCAGATTTAATAACATGCAGGTGGTAGACGTTGATGTGAATCAACTTCCTCCAGGCAGCTATATAGTGAGGTCCCGGATCGGTAATGGTGAGCTAGTAAGTACTCCATTACAGATTTCCAGGTAAGAGTTCAGAGCGCCTTTGTACTTCCCGGTAGCGGGCTGAGAAACCTAACGTTTAGCAGTGTAGGTCCGTCTAATATGTTTACCTGACGAAGTTTTTCGTCATGCAAAATTCATTAGACATGAGATACATTTACCTGTTTCTTTTCTTGCTCAGTGCTGCCCCGGCAGCTTATTCACAAACGACAATAACTACCTCAGGCACACCCGCATATTGGTCAGCTTCTGCCAGTTGTATAGTTTTTGGTGTTAGAAACACGAATGGCTTTCCTATTGAGATTACTGATTTGTCTAATTACGCACCTGCAAACCATTCAACAACCTACACACTCTGGTATCATCCCACTGTGGTTACCGGGGTACCTACAGCTATAACCGCGGCTAATGGTTGGATACAGGCCTCTCCTTCTGTAACGCCACCTTCAACCCCTACGGCAGGAATTAAACCTGTGTTTTCGGGATTGACGCTCACAATTCCTCCCAACACCACCTACAGG
>JAFAAT010000082.1 GCA_023426425.1 Bacteroidota bacterium
GGCCAATGATAAAACCTTCCACTACCTGCCGCGCGAGCAACTCGAAATTCTCTAAAAGCAAGTGCGGTCTGATGGTTGGTAGCTGCTTCATACGGCAATATACCGCAACGGATGAAAAGAAAAGGATAAAACTCTCCCGGAACCGGTCGGCGGATCTTAAGAAACTGGGCGTTGTGAGGTGTTTAAAAAAAGAACAACACTTAAAAACTTCTTAAATGAATGTTAGCTTTGTAGTGACCAAAAAAATCGTGGCTTATGAAAAAAACATTTACACTCTTATTATTTGCAGTATTTGGACTGATAAAGGCTGAGGCCCAGCAAGTATATTTTGTCCCACAGGTACGGCAGAATGTTCAAGGTTCAGGAAGTTTTACTTCGCCACTCTCCTCAAGCGACAGAACCTATCAAATGCTGATCCACGATTCTATGTTGACGGCATTACAGGGCAATACATTAACGGGTATTTCTTTCAGAGTCCAGGCAACGGTTGGCACCTGGCCGGCTACAGTTCAAACCTATTCCGACTATGACGTGTACCTCAGCGGGAGTGTAGACCCTGTAAACAGGAGTACTACCTTTATCAATAATATTGTTGGTCCGCAGACCCAAGTGCGTTCTGGTTCTTTAACCATTCCGGTAAATGCCATCACCGGTGGAGTGAATCCCGGGTTTGTGATAGATTTTACTACTCCATATGTTTATACTGGAGGCAATTTGCTGATTGAATTGCGCCATACAGGTGCAACTACAAGCCGAGCGGTGGAAGCGATTACCACCAGCAGTCCAGGTTATGGTGAAGGTTTTAGCGCTACGTGGATTGGCGACTATATAGGCACCACCGGCAACAATGGAAACTTTGCCGTGGTTGGTCTTGCATACCTGAACCCGCTTTCTATCGGACTGGTAGATTTTACGGTAGTTGCGAACAAAGAAGATGCTGTTGCGAGCTGGATGTTTGAAAAAGAACACAACCCAGAAGTTTTCAATCTTGAGAGAAGTGTCAATGGTGCAGATTTCATGACCGTGTTTATGACTACTCCAAATGAGTCGGGACAGTACTCCTTCCGGGATTTGGAATTTAATAAGCTACCCGCTTCGAAGGTGTACTACAGATTGAGGACCAGTGATAAGTCTGGAATAGAAAGCTATTCAAAAGTGGTAACCCTACAAAAAACGGGAGGACCGGTTGTTGTGACAATTACGCCAAACCCGGTTGAAGACCGCTTCAGGATCAACTTCTGGTCTGCGGAGGAACAGCAGGTAGTGGTAAGCATTACTGACATTGCAGGAAAAATAATCCGGGAAATAAGTCAGACTGTTCGGAAAGGTGATAACGCCCTGATTATGGATGCTACTGAGCTTCCGTCGGGATTGTACCTGGTTCAGGTTTCAGGAACGGGAGTGAATGCTCAACTGAAGATGGTGAAGCAGTAATTCTTTAGGTGTTGAAATCACATACTTGAATCCCCGGGCAAATGTCCGGGGTATTCATTTTTGCATGGGTGGCAATCTCTAGAATATCCTATGGACCGAAAAATCATTCTCGGTATTTACACGCCTTCATAGCGCCTTCATAGCGCCTTCATAACGCCTTAATCCTACCTTAAGGTGGTCGAAAATAGTGGGGGCGGCTGGATGAGGGTTTTATGTTCCGGAGGCTACAGTCGGGAGTGGGAGTGGTAAGGCGGTTAAAACTTCAGAGACAGGAGAAAATTTGCAAACCTTCGGACAAATCGAGGCTAGCGAAGGGATTCGAAGGCGTATTTTGCTTCTGCCCAGAACCTGTCAAGGCGGATTAGTTCCTCCTTGAAAAAGCTGATCAGCGCGGGCCAGTCTTGCTCCCGGAAGATGGAAACGTCGTTCAGGGTCTTTTGTACCAGGCTCAGTTCTGCACCCTGCGGGTTTCGCCCGGCAGGGATCCAGTCCCAATTAGTGCCTGCAGCCTGCTCAAAGAGTGATTTTAGCTCATGTAGCTGCTCCCAGTACAACTCCCGCAAACCGGCATCCGCATGGGAGATTACCAAGCCTATCCAGGCGCCTTTGTTGTCGGCCTCCATGCGGAAGTGTATATTTTGCTCACCTGTGCGGTAATTAATCCAGTTGATGGTTTCTCCCTCTGCACTGAGCACTGGCCGCATATACTGACCCAACCTGGTCCAGAACTCCTGTCTGATCCTACTCGCTTCCTGCCTGGAATACATATCGCAAAGCTAAGATACAGAAGCCGATGACGGTAGGATTAGTGGGAGTGGAGCAGGATGACGGGTAGGGTTTTTGCAGCTGTTTTTCTATCTTTTCATAATGAGCAGTGCCAAAAAAAGCATATTCAGACTTGCATCGTCGCTGGAAGACAGGTTTGATGAATTCAAATTCAGGCTTTGGAGACGCCTGAATCTTAACGACCCAATACACATTGTGCCTTACAGGAGCTATGGCACTCATGACAGGCTTTATGTAAAAGGGCGGGTGCTGGAAAACAAAAACATTGCGGCGGCTACTGATAAGGATACGATCCTGAACAATATCCTGAACATGTACAAACGCTTTGAGACAGATGAGATTCCAGGCGCACGCATTAATGTACATTTTGAGACCAAAAACCACGACGTAATCACAGACAAAGAAGGATATTTCGTGGTGAACCTAATTCCCACCCGACCTGTGTATGCTGAAAACCTTTGGCACCAGGTGCAGCTCAGGATTATGGATGCCCCTGTTCCATTCGATGCAGATGCCGTCGCGCATGCTGAAGTACTGATTCCTCCCACTGATGCTGAGTATGGGATCATCAGTGATTTGGATGATACCGTTGTGAAAACCGGCGCTACGGACCTGCTGGCCATGTCGCGTACGGTGTTTCTGAGTAACTCCAGGACACGACTGCCGTTTGCCGGAGTTTCAGAGTTTTATAAATCCCTTCAGCTGGGGCGGAATGGAAAACGAAACAACCCGTTTTTCTACGTCTCCAGCAGCCCGTGGAATCTTTATGATCTGTTGAAGGATTTTCTGGATTTGAACCGGATACCTGAGGGCCCCTTGTTGCTTCGCGATTTTGGTTTGGAGAAGAGCGGGCCGGCAGGCACTGATCATATGGGGCATAAGTTTAAGGAGATTAAGCAGATATTGGAGACCTACCCGGAGCTGCAATTTGTGCTGATAGGCGATAGCGGGCAGGAAGATGCGCGCATTTATTCGGAAGTAGTGAAAGAGTTTCCGGGGCGGATATTGGCCATTTACATCCGTGATGTGCAGGTGGCTGAGAGAAAGCATATTACACTTGAGCTTTCGCAGCAACTGACACAGCATAAAGTGGAGATGATATTGGTGAACGATACTGTGGAAGCAGCAGATCATGCTGCGAAAAGCGGTCTGATTTATACTGAGGCAATCCCCGCGATTGAAGAAGACAAAGCGGAGGACAAGGGACAGAAACCGGGTAAGGAAGACACCAGTTTGTTGGTTAGTTAGTAAAAATTTACCTGAGTAATAAAAATTTATAAACGTCAAAAAAATATCAATTTAGAACATTCCTGCGCCGGTTTATTAGGCAGAAATTGGTACCTTGGGCCGTTTAAAAAAATTTTCTTCATGGTAAATACGCAGGAAAGTCCGGTAAAACTTGAACATGCCGGAATTAATGAAAACACACGTAACATGTTACAGAAACTAAAGATTGTCACCGTGATTGGATCCGGCACTATGGGCAATGGCATTTGCCATGTGTTTGCACAGTGCGGATTTAATGTACACATGATGGACATCAACCAGGGTGCCCTGGACAAAGCCATGGCTACCATTGGTAAGAACATGGACCGTCAGGTGTCGAAGAATGCGCTTAGCGATGAGCAAAAGCAACAGTCGATTGCACGAATTACCACCTATACAGACATGGCTGAGGCGGTGAAGGATGCAGACATCATCATTGAGGCGGCTACTGAGAATATTGATCTGAAGATCAAGATCTTCCAGCAGCTGGATCAGCTGGCACCAGCGCATGCAATTCTTGCTACGAATACTTCTTCAATTTCTATCACTCGTATTGGATCTTACACAAAGCGTCCGGGCAAGGTGATCGGTATGCACTTCATGAATCCTGTACCGGTGATGAAACTGGTAGAGATCATTAATGGTTATGCTACAGATGTTGAGGTGACGAACCTGGTTCATGCGCTGTCTACGCATCTAGGTAAGGTTCCGTGTATTGTGAATGACTATCCGGGCTTTATCTCCAACCGTATCCTGATGCCGATGATCAATGAAGCGGTATTGTCGCTGCAGGAAGGTGTTGCTGGTGTGGAGGAGATCGATACGATCATGAAGCTGGGCATGGCACATCCTATGGGACCTCTGCAACTGGCGGATTTTATTGGTCTTGATACCTGTTATAGCATTATGAATGTGCTGCACATGGGCTTTGGTGCTCAGAAATATGCACCTGCTACCCTGCTGGCGAATATGGTTCAGGCAGGCTTCCTGGGAGTGAAATCCGGCGAGGGCTTCTACAAGTACACTCCGGGCAGCAAGGAAATGGTAGTGAGTGAGCGATTCCAGAATAAGAGCTGGAAGATCTAATTGTAAAGACTAACCCGCGCGACCTGATCTCAGGAACAGCGGTAAGCGGGGTTATTAGATAATGAAAAGCCATCCTCAGGGGTGGCTTTTCTAATTTGTGCAAATGTGCATAATGTTTCCACAGGCTGTGCATAACAGATTGCAAACAATTGACATGCAAGTAGTTGATAAACTGGCTTAAGCCAGGAGATAGTGGATAGCGGGTGGAGAAAGCATTGGCGACGTAGTGGTGCGAGGAGCGGCAACTGAAAGGGAGGCGGTGTGGCATGGGAGGCGAAGCACCGGGGCCTGCTGCCGGAGAGTGCGAAACTGTTGGGAAGCGTTAGCGTAACCTTTGTGTAACCTTTGCGTAACTTTTGCGATGCTTTAATTCGAAGCCGCGGGTCTGGTGTATTATCTATGATTCAGCCCTGTATTAAAGGGAACTGCAACCTACCTGCTCGTTGCATCTGAAGGGGCAACGATGATCAGCAGGGACGTTTGCTTACAGACCAATAGCGGTATACCTCATCCATCAACTGAACCATTGCCGGGAAGGTTTTAGGTTTCTCAAAAAAACCTTGTACGCTCATATCGTAGGCCTGTTCAACAGTGGCCTGTGTGGCCGTAGTGGTAAGGAAGATGAAGGGAATGGTCTTTCTCCTCAGGTTTTTGTCCTGATTGATTTGTCTCCTGAACTCAATGCCATCCATGCCAGGCATGTTGATGTCGGCGATGATGATGAATGGCTGTGTTTTCGTGGTATGCAGATACTGAAGTGCGTCGGGGCCGTTTGAGAAATATAAAAGTTCGTTGGGAACCCTGAGCTCTCCGAATACTCCTTCGAGGAATTCGAGTTCTTCGGCATCGTTATCCAACAGTACTATAGGATTAATTTTCTTCATCCAATCTGAGGGTGAGTCAAGTTCGTGTTTACAATCGATGGCCGTACTTCACGTAAAGTACGACTAAAAAGCGACTATCTCAAATAGATGCTGCGGACCGGACGGCACTCCTTGTCTAAAATGGGGACAGGGTTGACGGAGATTAGCGATTCGGATTCATCTTTAGTTTCTCAACGAGGGCATCCGAAGCCTGGTCAGAGTAGATCCCGTAGGCATTCACAAGCACGCCTTTCACCCCATGTTTGGGAGAAGATATCGCATAGACAATAGCTTCATCGTCCGGATTGGATGGACCTTCAAAGCGGTAGACCTTGTCTATTTCAAAATCTTCGGGAGAGAGAGAAGTTTCCGTTCTTGAGCAGATCAGGCAGTCTTTCCTGATATTAAGGTCAAGAGTATAGCCATCCTTTCTAAGGCCATTGACCGTTTCTGATAATGTTCCGTAGCTCTCTTTCATAGCTGATAATGATAGCACAAAGGTAAGGGTCTTCCGTGTCTATTGTTTGTAACTGATCTCGCACCAGACTTTTTCGCCTGAGACCAGCAGCTCCCGTTTTGCGTCCTGACTCAGACCCAGCATGGCATTGTGATAGGTTCTGGTACCCGGCACTTTACCAATGACTTTCGCGTAGATAACTTTATTGGTTCCAGGATTCCTTACTTTAATGATGGTACCTCTGGGTGCTATATTATGCAGGGCAAAATAGACTCCATCGCTACCTTTACCATTGAAGAAAGCGGCGGTTCCTTTTTCGTT
>JAFAAT010000094.1 GCA_023426425.1 Bacteroidota bacterium
GGGAATACCAAAAGGCGCCACCTACCGTAAGGTGCATATGGAAGACATTGCACCCACACTTGCAGCTTTGCTGAACATTCAGGTGCCCAATGGTTGCGTCGGCGAAGTGATCACTGAGATTCTGCAGAAAGACTAATACCTCCTAATGACGTATAGGCGGCCTTCAAGACTTATGCTACTCAGGGAGAGGTGGCGAGGTTCTTTTTAGTAGCTGGAAGCCTTGATGAAACACGATTCCGGTTAGAAAGAGTGGGTTTGCAAATGTTTTTCTAAAGAGAAACATGGTGATTTTTTCTTTCTATCTGCTTTGGGCTTACTTCGGAGTGACTTTGAAGTAAAGTAGTATTGAAGCCGTACCAAAGCCGTAAATCCCCATTCTCTCGGTGAAATAAGCTTAAGAAGATTCTGTCGCCCAGCCCTTGGTTGCGCCTTTAATAGCGGTTGGTGTTTTAGCGCATGTCGTTGATAAGCGAACCGCGTATCGTGCGCTGTACCAAATTGTTTGCCTGCCTTGCTTCGGCTTGAAGTACCACAAGTACGCGGGTAAGCTACTCACCCAGATTCTTCAGGTTCACTAAAGCTCGCTCTCCCTCATCACCCTGCCTGCACCGGCAAAATAGCGAGACCAGTAGCTGTCTTCAAGGCTGCTGATCATCACGCCACTGGAAGTAGATGCATGAACAAAATGCTTGTTCTTCAGGTACACACCCACATGTGAGATGCGCTTCCCCCTGGTACGAAAAAAGACAAGGTCTCCCTCTTCCAGGCTGTCTACGTCTTCAACCAGTCTGCAGGTCCGGAATTGCTCCATTGCACTCCTGTAAAGACTCATGCAGAATACATTCTCATAAAGTTTTTGAGCAAAAGCAGAACAGTCGATGCCCTCTTTGTCATTGCCACCCAACCGGTAACGGACACCATACCATTCCTCAATGAAATGATATAAGCCGAGGTTGCAAATCGCCTCAGGCATAACACCCATGGCAGACGCATATTTGGTCTGAAGCTCGTGCAGAAAATTATGTCTGACCTTCAGGCTCCTGGTCTTTTCCGGTTTATTCTCGATCTCAAAACTGTTGCTGCTACCCTGTAAAGTAATATCCTCCAGAAATGTAGGCTGATCAGAAACCCGGTTTTTAGTTGTGCTGTTAATAGGTTTTGTGCTGGAACAACTGGCGGTCAGCAAAAAAGCCGACACAACTGTCAGTGTTCCTATGTGTTTAGTTAGTCCATTCATTCTCCTCCATTTTAGTGGATGGAGCTCGCTCCATATTCCCAAAGATAGTTTCCAGTTCCTAACGAGACAATACCAACGAGCAACAATGCTGGATCAGCAAGGCTCTCTATTGTGTTTCAGGTACGGATTTCCCCCTTTCAGGGAACCTGACGCTAACTTTATTTAATTAGCTTTGCTCTGACCGTATATCACACTATTTCACATGCACTTACTCGAACTAAAAAACATTAAAAAGTATTATGCTACGCAGAAAGCCGTAGACGATATCAGCTGTTCCATAAAGACAGGCAGCATATTCGGGCTGCTTGGCCCCAATGGTGCAGGTAAGACTACGCTCCTGAGGATTATCACAGGTATCTTCTACCAGGACAGTGGCGAAGTGCTGTTTGATGGACGTCCTTTCGATGCTGGTAAGGATGTCGCACTAATTGGCTACATGCCTGAAGAGAAGGGTCTCTACAAGAAGATGAAAGTAGGTGAACAGGCATTGTACTTCGCCCAACTGAAAGGTCTCAGCAAAGCCCAGGCAAGCGAACAGGTACGCTTCTGGTTCAACCGCCTTGACATGAACAGCTGGTGGAACAAGAAAGTGGAAGACCTGAGTAAGGGGATGAGCCAGAAACTACAGTTTATCATTACCGTCCTCCATAAACCCAAATTAATAATACTTGACGAGCCATTCAGTGGACTGGACCCGTTGAATGCCAATATCATCAAGGATGAAATCTTCAGACTGGCAAAAGAAGGAAGCACAATCATCTTTTCCACCCACCGGATGGAACAGGTTGAGGAAATCTGCGACCATATCATTCTCGTCAATAAGGGACAAAAAATCTTGGATGGAAGTGTACACGACGTGAAGCAACAGTTTAAGGAAAACATTTTCAAACTAGAGGTGGAATCAGGCAGGGAGCTGTCACTTCAATCGCCGGCCTTTGAGGTAGTCACCCACCAGGGCAATGGTTTCAGGATCAGGATGAATGAGGGCTACAACCAGAATATGATGCTTACCCATTTCATAGATCAGGGCGCTACCCTACTTTCCTTCAATGAGATGCTTCCTTCTCTCAATGAAATCTTCATTCGATTGGTAGAGCATACCCCCGCCAGCCGCCAGTTTCAAAATGTATAATCACCCCCAACACACTTCTGCAACATGAACAAAATCTTCCTAATTATACAAAGAGAATATCTCACAAGGATACGCAACAAGACTTTTATCCTTTCCACTATTCTCACACCATTATTCTTTATTGGCATCATCGTTGCAAGCGCCTATTTCTCCCACAGAAACAGTGAAGAGCTGAAAATTGGCGTGTATGACGAAAGCAATCTGTTTGCCCAGCATCTGAAAAGCAATGAAAATATTGAGTATAGTCCTGTAGACCGTCAGGTTTATGATTCATTTGCCCAAAAATCACCGGTAGGCGACTACAGCGGCGTACTCTACATCCCATCCCTTGACGTGGAAAAACCTTCAGGTGTAGTCTACCTTTCTGAAAAACAACTGGGCCTTTTTTCTCAGGCACAGGTAAACGACGATCTGAACGATGTGTTGGAGCAGGAGCGAATGATTCGCGCCAACATCGACACGGCCAAACTTTCTGCCCTTAAGAAGAATGAAATTGTAGTAAGCCAGAAGGTGATCAGCGAAGACGAGGAAAACAGTGCTGCCAACGCTGGCGTCTCTTCCCTCATTGGTTATTTCTCAGGTTTTGTGATTTACATCCTCATGTTCATCTACGGCACTATGGTTATGCGTGGCATCATGGAAGAGAAAGTAAGTAGGGTAGCAGAGGTAATGGTCTCTTCTGTCAAACCTTTCCAGCTGATGATGGGAAAGATCATTGGCATCGGCGCTGTAGGTCTTACGCAGTTCCTTATCTGGATTGTGCTCATTCTCGTCGGCGTCTCCATATTTGGCGCGATGATCAATCCGGAAGATGTGCAACAAATGGCTCAGGCACAGCAGATGTCTCAGGTTCAACAACAGCCTGAGGCACTCGCCATCACCAGCGCTATGTCGAAGGTGATTTCCCAATTAAACATTCCCCTGCTCATCGGTGCATTCCTGTTCTATTTCATTTTCGGCTACCTGTTTTATGCAGGATTGTTTGCCGCAGTGGGCAGCGCCGTAAATGAAGACCCTCAGGATGCCCAGGCCATGATGTTCCCAATCACTATCCCAATCATCTTTTCCATCATTGTCATGACGAGTGCCATCGCCAATCCTACCGGCCAGCTCGCAGTTTGGTGTAGCATCATACCCTTTACCTCGCCCATCATCATGATGGCGCGACTACCTTTTGGATTTCCAGGCACAGTGGCCTGGTGGGAGCTTGGTCTTTCAGTAGTGTCTATGGTTGGTGGATTCCTGCTGGTAACCTGGCTCAGTGCCAAGATCTATCGCACCGGCATCCTTATGTATGGGAAGAAAGCCAACTGGAAAGATATGCTTCAGTGGGCATTTAGAAAAAGCTAGTTAGGAAAACTAACTGATAGAGCAGTCTGCAACCTCAAGGGTCAGCAGACTGCTTTTTCCATTTTTGGGCTATCTGCATCGCCGTCTCCAGCATATACGGTGCCCAGCTTTCTATCTTCCAGTCTGTGCCGGCCAGTGATGACTGCCGAAGCTTCTCACTAAGTTCTTCTTTTGAAAATGCCGTTTCGAGAATATCCGATAGCTCCAGTTGCTGTTTGTAAAGCCTCTGGTCTTCCACAGGCTCCTCGCGCAACTTAATCCGCTGCAGCGGAAGAAATGAATTGGGTCCTGTTGAACTCCCGATACTCGCTTCGGAGAGAATTTGTTGCATCCTCACAAAGTCTTTATAGAACAGCTGTCTGCTTTCATGCGAGCCCAAAGCACCGCCCAGTTGCTCCATCACTACAAATTTCAGGTTCGGACAAAGCGGCAGTGCAAGTTTCAATAGTTCGAATACTTCCTCAGGCACGGAATCATCATGGGTATCCCTACGCACAGCTGCACCCGGCGCCACTTCAGAAGGATGCCAGCTACCGCCGGAGATATGAATCTCCCTCACCAGGTGCAAAGGATAGAGGCGCAGCAGATCAGGGGCATTGATAGAGAAATTGTGCATCTGGCAATACATATTGTGCAGGTCCAGGATGATAAACCCGTTTACTGGCTGTACCAGCTTTTCCAGGAAGTCCCCATGTCTTTTCACCTCATCCGCAGAGTAGGAGAATGCAAGGTTTTCAAGTCCCACCGGGCATTGACACACATCCTGAATCCTGTCCAGCCGGTCTTGTCCGATCGCCAGTGTGGTGGCGGTATAGGGAATACCCAGCGGCGCGCCGTGATGGAAATTCCGGCCTGTCATAAACCCGAAATGCTCCGTAATATGGTCAAATCGATAAATCCTGCATAACCTCCCGAGCTCTTTGAGCCATTGCTCCTGTTCCGGCGACCATCGCCCCGAAAAGAGTGAAAAGAACACTCCATGACCAATCAGTCTCCCCTCGTTGCTATAGGTAAGTAGCAGTTCATGAAACCATTCAGGAAAGTCTTTCTTCTGAAACAGGCTATCGAAAGACCACTCCAGTGCTTCCACACGCTCTTCCTCCAATAATGGCAAGGATGCAGCCAGAAGGTCTGCATCCAGGTTGCACGCCAATGTAGCTAACATTTGCTGTAGATGTTTTCAGTTACAGCAACTACTAACCCATTCCGCAGGCAGGACAATCAAAAGGAATCTGGTTGTGCGGCTTTGCAGTCTCCTGACTGGTAGGCGACTCTACCGGAGCTACTTCCTTCGATTCTTTGCTGCAGGAACTTGTAGCTGTAACCGCCACGCCGGCAACAATTGCGCTGAGTAATACTTTTGATAATTTCATCGGAAACTCATTTAGGTTAAATCTACAGCTATAGACGACAGAACTGCTCACCCTTATTGGGGCAATTACATAAAATGACACAGTTTTGAGATTCCCATGACAATCATACTCTTGGACACCCCACCAAGGATTCTCCCCGTTAGTTCGTCTATATAGCTGACGCTTGTTGTTTTTTATTGGTTTTTCAAGTGCAACGTTAAAAGGGGATCGGCGCAGGAACCGATTCCCTTTTTCAACTCCTTACCGCCCTGGTCTTCACCACTAACTTATACAACAGATAGCTCCATACCGCAAACGCAAGGCTCAATATCCACACGTCCGCATTTCTGAACGGGTGCACCAGGTGACTGAAAATATCGGCCCCAAGCGCCACCGGCTTAGTAACGATGTCCCAGCTGTTCCACCGCCCATATCGCCCCAGGTAAATACCATAACCACACAGGAACAATAGTATAAAAATTACCAGTGACAAAAAGTGCTTCGTCAAGTATCCATGCAACCACTTCTCAATCCTGTATAGCGACTGGAAACCCATGATCACTCCATTCAGAGCAGCCGACAGGATCAGCAACAAGTCAAACCACAGCGGCACACCATCCCGCTCCCGCAGGTGAAACAGATCTGTCACAATGTAAATGGAGTTTGGAAAGAACAACAACCACAATGCCGCAAGAGTCCAACCTTTCAGTTTATTGCTGGCTGTATCCAGCTTATTGGCAAGGTATAGCGGCACAAATGCCAGAAACAGGTTCCAGAGCAGAAATGCAAACATGAGGTCACCTGTCCACGCCACCCGGATGAATATAAGCGCACACGTAAATCCCATCGTCGGCAGTAATTCTTTATAGGGAGCTAAGTATTTCATAAGAGTTTTAGTTTAGAAAGATTAAAACTGCCACCACCATACTCACAGCCGACATGATGAGAACTGAAGCAGCAGCGATGTCCTTTATTTGTTTTACCAGCGGGTGGTAGTTATGATTGCACACGAGATTGCACAACAGCTCAATAGCTGTGTTCACAGCTTCCAGCGTCCACACCAGTCCAATCGAGATCACAATGGCAACCCACTCCAGTGTTTCCAGCCCTTTGACCAAGCCTCCAATGACCACCAACACCGCAGCCAGTACATGAATCCGCATATTGATCTCCGTCCTGATCAGTTGCTTTATTCCCTCCGCCGCATACCCAAAGCTGTAGATACGGGAACGGATAATCGCTTGTGCCTTACTCATGCTGTTGCAGTTTTGGATACACCATACCAGTCGATCTTCCTGGAGAAATACATGATGACGGCAAGGATCAGGAACAACCCCACACTGCCAAAGAGTAGCGCATAATCCTGCAGCTGGATCAGGATGAATATATAGGTGTACAACCCGCCCAGCGAAACCGCAAAGCCCGCTGCAATAGCAATTTTCTTGAAAATCCCGTAGACATACACAGTAATAAGGGAAACTGTGGCACTGGCAGCAATCAGGTATGCAGGATTGTATCCCAG
>JAFAAT010000133.1 GCA_023426425.1 Bacteroidota bacterium
ACAGAGTGGTAGCCCCCCACGAGCGGGACATGAACAGTGCGAGTTATGGCTTGAATCTCCCATTATCCAGGAGTTGCAAAACAATAACTATTTTTATGCTCTGGCCACTGCTGACCAGGCAATTATATCATGAAAGTCAACCAGGAATACGAAGCCCTTTTTAATAACGCCGCCATTGGAATCATTACAGTCAACGAAGCCGGAGATATTGTATTGATCAATGAATTTGCGCTAAAACAATTTGGCTACACCAGGGAAGAACTGCTTGGGCAGAAAATAGAAGTCCTGATCCCTAGACGTTATGTGGCCCGGCATGAGCAGCACAGGCAGAATTACCATACCAAAAATCCTCACAGCCGCCCAATGGGATCGGGCATGGACCTTTATGCTATAGGCAAGAACGGACGTGAATTTCCAGTAGAGGTAAGTCTTAGCATTTATAAAACTGATGAAGGACAGTTTGCTATTGCCTTCGTCAGCGACATCAGTGTGCGCAAACAGGCCGAGCAGGAGCTTGTGAAGCTAAACGCAGAACTTGAAAAGAAAGTTGAGGAAAGGACACAATCTCTGCGGGAGGCCCTGGAAAAGGAAAAAGAACTGAACGAGCTTAAGTCGAGGTTTGTATCTATGGCTTCGCATGAATTCCGCACACCGCTCAGCACCATCCTTTCTTCTGCCTACCTGATTACAAAATACCCGGACACAGAAGACCAGCCAAAGAGAGAGAAACATATCCAGAGGATCGTATCCTCTGTTAACATGCTAAATGACATCCTGAATGACTTTCTCTCGGTGGGTAAAATCGAGGAAGGAAAGATCCAGCTGCGCCTCACGGAGGTTGCTGTGGAGGATCTCATCAATAGCCTCATTAACGAAATGAGCACTATCCTGAAGCCTGGTCAGGAAATCAGATACACGCACCTGGGAAATGAAAGCTTCAACCTCGATCCAACCCTGCTCAAGCACATCATGATGAACCTGATCTCCAACGCCATCAAGTTTTCAGATGAAGGTTCAGAAATCCTGATAAAGACTGAGATCGGCAATGAATTTATACTTTCGGTTAAGGACAAAGGATTGGGCATCTCAAAGCAGGACCAGGAACACCTGTTCGAGCGGTTCTTCAGAGGAGAAAACGTAACGAATATACAGGGTACGGGACTCGGGCTTCACATAGTGGCCAAGTATGCAGAGCTGATGAACGGTACCATAAGCTGCAATAGCGAACTGCACCAGGGAACTGAATTTACCATAGCATTTAAAAGAAAAAGCGAACTATAATGAGAACTGTCTTACTTATTGAAGACAACACGGACATCAGGGAGAACCTCAGTGAAATACTTGAGCTGTCAAGCTATAAAGTACTGACTGCAGCGGATGGAAAGGAGGGAGTATCCCTCGCCATGGAGCATCGCCCAGATATCATCATTTGCGACATCATGATGCCGAAGCTGGATGGGTATGGTGTAATCCACATGCTGCAAAAGAACGAGACAACCCGCGACATACCATTTATCTTTCTCTCCGCAAAAGCAGAGCGCACCGAAATACGCAAAGGAATGGAGCTTGGTGCAGATGACTATATCACCAAACCTTTTTCAGGCACTGAAGTGCTTAGTGCAGTAGAAAGCAGACTACGAAAAGCGGACCTTTCGAAAGAGCATATCAGCCCGGACATGCACGGACTGAATCAGCTGATCACTGTGGCAGGTGGCAAAGATGCGCTGCAGCAACTTGCCAAAGACCGCGGATCGAGCAAGTACAAGAAAAAACAACTGATCTACACAGAAGGAAATCATGCCCTGCGCCTGTTCTACATCGAGAAGGGTAAGGTGAAAACCTATAAAACCAATGATGATGGCAAGGAACTGGTGATAGGACTTTATAACGAAGGAGATTTCTTTGGCTATGTAGCCTTGCTTGAAGGCACGACCTACAAGGAAACTGCAGAAGCCATGGAAGAATCGGAGATTGCCGTGATCCCCAAAGAGGAATTTGAGCAATTGGTGAACAGCAACCGGGACGTGATGCAGAAGTTTATCAGGCTGCTGGCGAAGAACGTGTCAGAAAAAGAGCAGCAACTGTTGAGTATTGCATACAATTCGCTCAGAAAGAAGGTCGCCGATGCTCTGATCACCCTATCCACCAAGTACAAGGGAGCAAACGATGATTACGTGATAGACCTTAGCAGGGAGAACCTGGCTAATATTGCGGGCACTGCAAAAGAATCACTTATCAGAACGCTGAGTGATTTCAAAGACGAGAAGCTAATCGATATCACCGGCGGCGATATAAAGATCCTGGATGAGAAGAAGCTGAGAAATCTGATGAATTAGCAACTACAAACTGTTTGATGTAGTTGGCAAATTCGCTTTGCAGTTTGGCGAACTCCTGGTCCATGCGTGTCACGTCAGCACCCAGCTTTTGTTGCTTCCGCGAGAGTTGTTCTGAAGTATCTATATCGCTGGCCATAGCCAGTGATTTAAGTTGATTGACGAGGTCATGGCGGATAAGCGCAAGCACAGTGTCTTTATCAATGAAGCTGTTGAGGAAATACTCCACCCTTTCCAGCGCTACACCATCCCGATCCTGCTTGATGAAGTCGGCCACCTGGTGCTTGAGTGCAACATTCTCTTGCTGAAGCCTTTCCAGTTGCTTCAGCCAGCCGCCTATCTCGCTTTCGTATTTCGCTTTCAACTGCATCATTCTTTTTGTTTCACAACTTGAATAAAGGTACTTAGGGTGTTAAGAGTATATGTTGCGTTTCAGTCAGTTAAGATCATGATTGCCATCAGTGGTCCTGCCCGGGCTTATGGCAACAGCTCATCTGCACCATAGTTTCATCTACTTCCAATTGGGGACTGAGATAGGGTATTCCCAGGTTCATCCCGCGCAGAAGAAAGATGCAGCCAAAGGCAAGCATCACTACAGGAACAAGCCTACGAAAACGAAAGCCGGTAAGGAATCGCAACCTTGTCTTCAATACAGCCAGCAATACAAGCGCAGGCATGGTTCCAAAGCCAAAGGCATACATTAGCAGCATCGAATCTATCGCCGTGTCGGCTGTTACTGACACAGTAAGCGCCATATATACAAGTCCGCAGGGAAGCATTCCGTTGAGCACACCCGTAAGCAACAATGCCGGTAGAGAAGGGTTACCTGCAAAACGTCCCAACTGCCTGGTGACAAAGCCAGAAAGCGGAGACGCCAGGCGTAGTCCGGATAGAGAGAGGAAGCTCAAAAGACCCGCAACGAGCAATACAGTACCCAGGGCAATGCTAATGTATTGCTGCAGCTGTGGTGTAAACAGGCTCTTGAAAGAAAAGAGCACCAGACCCAGGATTGCATATACTGATACTCTGCCAAAATGATAGAGAAAAATGCCCAGCCAACGTTTGAAGCCAGTCAAAGCCTGGAAGGGCATGATCAGGGCGATGGGACCACACATGCCTGCGCAATGGAGGCTGCCTGTAAGGCCCATTAGCAATGCCATTATAAAGCTGAGGATCATTGGTGACTAAGATTAAGTTTGGTTTCCTGATAGTAATCCATTCCATCCGCTGTCCAGGTCAGCTTCGCAGTATAGTTTGTCGGGTGCAATGCGGATCTTTTTATTATTGCCACATCGGTACCTCCACGTTGAAGAGAGATGGTCCTGTCCCATTTTTCATTCAGTGGTGAATAAAACTGAATTGTACCTTTCACCTCTTTGCCGGAAAACTCAGCAGGAAAATGAATAAGTATCTGCTCGCCTTTTAGCTCAAGCCTTACAGGGGTTGATAAAGCAGACTGGTTCCTGCCAGCATCTATCACCTCCTGATACTTCAACTCCTGCTCGTAGTAATTACTGCTCACGAGGCTGACATCCTGTTTCATGCTACCTATTACAAGCGTGGCAATGATCAAGACAAACCCGCCGTACAACACGGCTATTCTTGTGCCCCACCCGATTTTTATTGTGCTCATAGTGATACTATTTTGTGTTAAATGGCCCTAAAAAAGAGGTCTTAATTGTTTTGATCTTCTGGTCTCCGTCATATACTCCAATCTTCAGCTCTGTTTTTCGACCTTTAACGTCCTTATTATCTACGTAGATAAACATGGATCCTGAGGCTGTCCCTTCGCCGGGCACCAGCAGCTTTGTGTCGCCCACCAGCTCAATCCTGCCGTCAAAGTTCTCCGGCTTCATCTTCAACTCCTTAGAGTCGTATGTCTTATTCAGCAGGCGATAGTTGTACAGATTGCTTAGCTGCTGGTTTGGATGTTCCTGGTACAATTGACCAGGCGTACGAAGCACAGAGATTCCGACATCCGTGCGTGAGGCAAGAAGGTAAACCAACAGCCCCAACAACAATACCATGACCACAGAGTAGGCTTTCATTTTGCCTGTGAATCGTGCAGGCTTCTTCTCAGCAATGTTATTCTCAGAAGTCATCCTGATAAGATTAGGCTCAAACCCCACTGCCGTCATCATGGAGTTACAGACGTCAATACAAGCAGTACAATTAATGCATTCCATTTGCGTACCATTGCGAATGTCTATCCCGGTAGGACAAACCTTAACGCATTGATAGCAGTCGATGCAATCACCATCTATGCGCTCTTCGTTCTTCCTAAACTTCTTACGCGACTCACCCCTCATATAGTCATAAGCGACTACGATAGAGTTCTTGTCAAGGAGCACTCCCTGCATGCGACCATAAGGACAAACCACTGTACAAACCTGTTCACGAAACCAGGCGAAGACAAAGAAGAATACAAAAGTGAAGATGATCATACCGGCAAATCCACCGGCATGCTGGCTAACAGGCTCGCTTATAATCTTGTACAGATCATCCACGCCAATGACATAAGCAAGAAAAGTATTCGCAATAAGAAAACTGATCAACCAGAACACTGACCACTTAGAGAACTTCTTCAGGAGTTTTTCCGTATTCCAGGGTGCTTTGGCCAGCATTTTCTGTTTGGCCGCATCCCCTTCGATCCAGTATTCTATCTTACGAAATACCATCTCCATGAAAATAGTCTGGGGACATGCCCAGCCGCAGAAGACTCTCCCGAAGACAACAGTGAATAATGCAATGAACACGATAAACACCACCATACCCAGTCCGAAAATGAAAAAGTCCTGAGGCCAGAATATCTGTCCAAACAATATGAACTTTCGTTCAAGCACATTCATCAGAAAGAGAGGATGCCCATTATGCCTGATGAATGGAAGCGTAAAGAACACTGCGAGATAAACCAGGCTAAGCAGCGTACGGAGGTTGTACAGTTTACCCTTTGGCTTCTGAGGGAAAACCCATACTCTTTTTCCTGTTTTATCAACTGTGGCAACCTTGTCTCTGAATGACTGATGCTCTAAAGTCGCCTCTGCATGTGTGTTCATCTCCTGGTCCTTAAGTGTCAAATATTAGCAACTACTGAATTGCGACTGTTTCCTCTTCCTTGGTTTCACTTTCCTCTACATAGAGCTCGCCCTGTGGATCTTTAGGTGCTGCAGGCTGTGTGCCGTTTAGTGACTTGATATAGCTTGCTATGTCGGCAAGTTGTTTGGGGGAAAAGTCGTCTTTCCAGCTCTTCATGCCTTTGTCCGGCCAACCGTATTTGATGGATTTAAACACATCGCTGATACTTCCACCGTGCATCCAGTAGTCGTCGGCAAGATTGGGACCTACCCCTCCCCCACCGTCTGCAGCGTGGCAGGCAGCGCAGGATGACTGATAAAGTGTAGCACCTGCCGTAATGCTTGCAGCATCGCCCATTTTCACAGTGTGTTCATCCACGTTATTACCCGCCTTGGCCAGGTATGCAGCTTTATCCTCTTCCCCTTTTTGCACTTCTGCCACATACTCGTCATAGGAGCTCGGACCATTTCCGCCCGCATGGTAGTACCACATGTAGGCTATCGAAATCAGGATTGTGAAATAGAAACCGTACTTCCACCAGGGAGGTAGACTATTGTCCAGCTCCCGGATACCATCGTAGTCATGGTCGATGACAATATCCTTTTCCTTTTCCAGCTCCACAGATTTATTAAACCTGTCCCAGAAGGAAATACGCTTTGCTTTTTTGACTGCCGCCTCCGCCTCAGGAGACATGGCCAACTCAGGTTTCGCATTGATGAGCCTTACAAACATCCTGATAAACAGAAGCAGTATCAATGTAATCACAAGCTCAAAGCCTATAAACCCGAGGAGCAAGTAAAAATCTCCTGCAGCCATACCTCCAATTACCGAAGGTAAAGCATCAGCTGACGCTTCTGCAGCAGTGGCTTCCGAAGCATAACCCGTCATTGCAGGAAAGGAGCAGGCAAGTGCCAGCAAAAGGGACTTCATAAGCGGCCCCGTCTTCTTTTCACGCATCTTGTTCCGATAAGCAACTGCCAGCCCTTTTAGTACATTGCCCAATACTGCAATTGCAAACAGTAGGATAAGACTAAAGCCTATCATGATGCCAAGGACTGGGTTGAAGCTAAAGGCAGCAGTAGCATTGCCTTTGCCTTCAGTTTCTGCTGCGAACATCAGTCCGGGTAGCAGACTGGCTGCTGTAATACACGCGACGTATTTGAATCTGGTTTGCATCTGAATGCGTATTTGATCATTTAATTATTGTCGTTATTCATCGGCATGTTCTTCATATGCGAGATGTAATTCTTGTTGGCACGGAGGGCCCAGAATGCAAGTGCAGTGAAGAAGAGAAAGAAAATCAGCAGGGATGCCACTGGATAAATATCCACCCCAATGATTGTTTCCAAATAGTTCCTGAATTTCATGTTATGAAATGTTATTGTAGTTAGTTATTCGCTGCTGCTTTTTGTTCCAGTTTGATGTCAGTTCCCAGGCGTTGGAGGTAAGCAACAAGTGCTATAATTTCCTTGTTGCTCGTAGTCTTAATCCCGTCGCCGGCAAGGTTTGCAGCAATCTTGCCTGCCTGTTTCATGGCTTCCTTGTTGGCTATCTTATCATAACCTTCAGGATATGGCACACCCAGTGTCTGCATAGCCCTTATTTTGGCTCCAGTCAGTGAGGTATCCAGGTCGTTTTCTATAAGCCAGGGATAGTTAGGCATAATAGAACCCGGTGACATACTGGTAGGCTCATACATATGGTTGTAGTGCCAGCTGTCAGGATACTTGCCTCCTAACCTGGCGAGATCCGGACCAGTGCGTTTACTACCCCACTGGAACGGGTGATCATAGATAAACTCACCAGCCTTGGAGTATTCACCATAACGTGCCACTTCACCCCGGAAAGGACGGACCATTTGGCTATGGCAGGTATAGCAACCTTCACGCACATAGATATCACGACCATGAAGCTCAAGCGGAGTGTATGGTTTGACACTGGCAATCGTAGGTACGTTTGATTTAACGAGGAAAGTCGGGATGATCTCGATAGCACCGCCGATGGCTACTACAATAAGGCTACCTACCATCATCTGAACTGGTCTGCGCTCGATCCAGCGGTGCCAGTGTGAGCTGCCGTGAGGCACATAGTCTTTAGTGAGTGGCGCAGCTTCTGCAGCTTCGTCGTTTATCGCTTTGCCATGTTTTACTGTCTTCCAGATATTGTACACCATTAGCAGTGCACCTGTGAGATAAAGCGCACCACCTACACCGCGCATGGCATAGAACGGACGCATCTGAGTCACTGTCTCCATAAACTGATAGCGCAGCTGCCCTTCGGGAGTGAACTCCATCCAGGCCAGGCTTTGCATAAACCCTGCCCAGTACATCGGCACGGCATAAAATACGATACCTAATGTGCCCAGCCAGAAGTGCCAGTTGGCTAGCTTGTTAGAGTACAGGCCGGTCTTGAATAACTTAGGCATCAGCCAGTACAAGACACCGAACGTGAGGAAGCCATTCCAGCCCAGTGCTCCGACGTGTACGTGGGCGATGGTCCAGTCGGTGAAATGGCTGATTGCATTTACGTTCTTAAGACTAAGCATTGGACCTTCGAAAGTGGCCATACCATAGGCTGTCACGGCCACCACCAGGAACTTCAACACCACATCTTCACGTACTTTATCCCAGGCGCCACGAAGCGTAAGTAATCCGTTCAGCATACCACCCCATGATGGAGCCAGTAGCATTAGTGAGAACACCGTACCAAGTGATTGTGCCCAGTCGGGAAGTGCAGTATAAAGCAGGTGGTGAGGGCCAGCCCAGATATAGATGAATATGAGAGACCAGAAGTGAATGATAGAAAGCCTGTAGGAATAAACCGGGCGATTGGCAGCCTTGGGAAGGAAGTAGTACATCAATCCCAGGTAGGGCGTAGTAAGGAAGAAGGCAACCGCGTTGTGTCCATACCACCATTGCACCAGGGCATCCTGTACGCCGGCATACCAGCTGTAGGATTTCATCCAGCTGAATGGAATTTCCCAGGAATTTACAATATGAAGCAGTGCAACAGTTACGAACGTGGCGATATAGAACCAGATGGCGACGTAAAGGTGGCGTTCTCTCCTTTTCAGGATAGTGCCAATCATATTCCAGCCGAAGGTGACCCATACCAGGGTTATGAGAATGTCAATCGGCCATTCCAGTTCTGCATATTCCTTGCCGGTAGTATAACCTGCCAGAAGTGTAACTGCCGCCAGCACGATGACCAGTTGCCAACCCCAGTAATGAATCCAGCTAAGTCTGTCGCTGAACATACGCGCCTTACAGAGGCGTTGCAGGGAGTAGTACACCCCCATGAAAATACCGTTACCCACAAAGGCGAAAATGACTGCATTGGTGTGAACAGGACGCACGCGGCCAAAACTAGTCGCGGCATAACCTAAATTCAGTTCAGGATAAACGAGCTGCAGAGCCGCAAAAAGACCTGCGAGCATACCGACGATGCCCCAAAAAATAGTCGCATAGGCAAACCATCTGACAATCTTATTATCGTAGAAGAATTTATCAGTCTGTCCGGAGCCTGCCTGGATCTTTACCTCCCCGGCCTGTAGTGCAGCTTGTGAAATGCTACTCATTTTATTTGTGTTTAGAAATAGATTTATCAGATAATACCTCGTTGTCGTGCAGGATTCTCATCGCTGCTCCTGCCTGGTCTTCAAACTGGTTAGACTTTACACTCCAGATAAAAGCACCCAGGAAAATTCCGGCAACTATAATACTGGCGATGACCAGGATAAACAGAACACTCATGGTAATGAATTACGACACAAAACTACCTGCGCCCATATGACAAGCCTATGACAGCGCTCAAGACGAACGATGATTAAGATCATTTTGTATAGTCGGAGAAGCTACACTCCTCAGCGTCAGGCCGTATTTCCGCGCTAGGAGCGCAGTCGTTCCCGTAGTCACCAATACAATACTTAGTGTGCTTGCAGGCATGAGGATTGCAGCGATCATCGGGCTCATTAACGCCTGCATGGATATTGTAAGCCCCACAACATTATAGAGAATGGAAACGAAAAAGCTAAAACCAATCACCCGCTTACCTGCGCGAGCCAGTTTAAGCAACGCCGGCAACTTCCTGAACCGGCTGGCATCAAGGATCGCATCGCATGAAGGTGTGAAGTTGTTTACGTCATCAGCCAGCGTAATACCCACATTGCTCTGTTGAAGGGCGCCGGAATCATTCAATCCATCTCCCACCATCAGCACCTTTTGCCCATCCTGCTGCAGCCGCTCGACAAACTGCAGCTTATCCACCGGACTCTGACGGAAAAGAAGTTTATGCTCCCGTCCGAATAACGCCTGTAAATCTGCCCGCTGCTTGTCATTATCTCCGGATAGCAAAGAAAGCCTGTACCTGCTCTTGAGTTCACCGATCACCTCGGGGATGCCCTCACGGAAGCTGGGTGAAATATGAAAAGCCGTGATGTTCTGGTTGACGCGCACATATACTGCAGCACCTTCCGTCCCACCTGCTGCCTCCACAAAATCTGCAGAGCCTACTTTGATAGACACATCGTCTACACGGGCTTCTATCCCTCGCCCTTTATGTTCTTTCCAGGCAGTCAGGTTAACAGCCGAGGAAAAATTCAGAAAAGAAGCAATTGCCTTACTATATGGATGGCTACTTGACTTCACCACACTGTAGACCATTTCTGCCTCATCATGGCTAAGTACATGTCCCGAAGTACTAATTTGTCCACCACCCTGCGTCAGTGTTCCTGTCTTGTCGAAGGAGATATGGTTGATGTTGCCAAGTTGCTCGATGACAGTCGCGTCCCGCAGGAAGAGACCATTGTTACTGAGAATCCTTAACAGATTGCCATTTGTATAGGTGGCGGCAAGCAGCAATGTACATGGACATGCAACGATGAGCATGGCTGTAACACTTGGTAGGATCTTTGATGGATCATTTATCGCCCAGTAAAGCGCGGTCAGTGCAGCCAGTGTAAAAAGTACTACAGTGAAGTACTTGCTCAGTGTATGAACGATGCTTTCCCGCCTGTTGGTTTCTATTTTGTTTTTGCTGAATGCATAATGGTTCCAGAGGGAGGTTAGATAGCTGGAGGCTACAGGCTTGATGATCTGTATAGTTATCTCTTCACCAACCTGTTTACCGCCGGCATACACCATCTCCCCTTCTTTGATACTCACAGGCTCCGTTTCGCCGGTCACATAG
>JAFAAT010000143.1 GCA_023426425.1 Bacteroidota bacterium
AGCTTGCACACCACCGGGCTTCCAACTTCTTTGCAGGATTAGCTCGCGCGCTTAATCGAACATCCAACAGACTTCGTGCTGTTCGGATCAATCGGCTGACCTTTGATCATATTGTCGATTGCAGCTCTCAGGAAAATCTGCTTAGACTCCGCAGGCTTCGACGGATTATCTTCCATGGCTCCTTTGTAAACCAGTTTGCCATTGCCATCAAAAAGGAAAACCTCAGGCGTCCTGGTTGCTCCAAATGCATTTGCAATTTCAGAGTTAGCATCGATAACATAAGGCACCTTATATCCCTGATCTCTCGAATAGGCTTTCATTGCTTCAGGTGAGTCATCCTCACCACGCTGAGCCTCATTCGAGTTGATAATGATCATTCCTATACCTCTTTCCGTTGCGTATTGGATCATCTCCCTGGTGCGCTCCTGTGCTTTGATCACATAAGGACAGGTATTGCAGGAGAACATTACCAACAGTCCTTTGCTGGTCTTCACATCATTAAGAGCAACCTTTCCTCCGCTCACAGTTGTCGTCTTCACCGCAGCCTTCGGAATACTGCTTCCAATAGCCAGACTGGTGTACGACTGCGCAGCTACAGAAAATGCGCTAAGCAAAAGAATGGATACAATCGGTAGGATCTTCTTCATTGGTCAAGTGTTTTTTTAGATGCTAAAGTTACTTAGTTTCCAGGCTTATATCTTCATCTCCTGGGCGATATGGCAAATAGGAGATGATAAACTGAAACATCTCGTCTGTCGCCCGCATACTTCCATTCTGATCAGTCACTATCTGCGGTGGATTAAACGGATTGTTCAGGTTTGCAGTAGTGTTGTCATATATTCCTTCTGCAATGATGGTACTGCCCGCAGGCACCTTCACCATTTTTTTAAACGTATAGAAATACTGCCAGTTAAAATCCCAACGCGGGATCGAAATTAGACGGATCGTGTCTCCATCAGGCCTTACCGCATAGGCCTTAAAACTTTTTCCTAATAGGTGCATGTGGGGATTAACCGTCAGAATAGAAATATCTGCCGGAATGGTGTATTGGCTCCAGACTTTTTTTGTCGTGTTCGGCAGAATTACAAGATTCGGCTCCACCGGTGCAACACCCCAGGTGCCCAGCTGAAACTCCTGCAGCGGACGATCAGGTGGGGACTTCGTCAGGAAGATATTGATCCACGATGAGTCCCTTACCTCCTTTTTCGTAAATCCATAGTGTAGGTCATTCAAAAAGAAGGCTCCTTGTCTGGGCAATATATAGCCTCCAATCCCCTTCGGGTAGGTTTGTGCTGTCACACCCGGCAGGTAGTTAACTACCGATTTCTGAAGGATAGGGTAGGTGCCATCATCATTAGGTAGCCCTAGCTTCTCAAATGCCAGTCTCACAGTAGTATCATTTACCACATCTGTGATATGCTCACCTTCAAATACATCCTTCTTTTTACCCGGCTCATAGATCACCATATCTCCATTCACGTGATGCACAACATTGTTATGCCCGGGTACAAATTCTATTACACTCGCATACGAATTTGCAGGTAGCTCAAACGGCACTTTTACCAATAAAAACCTGTCACTGCTGTTTGCAGGCAACGTGACAGGAGGTACCGGCAGTCGGATGTCCGGAATGCCTATCATCGAGCCGGATGGATAATCAGGTAGCGGTGGTAGCTTATCCTGTGGTCCTTCAGGACTCCCTTGCTTCACCCACCTCTGGAAAATTTCAATTTCTTTTTCAGTCAACACTCTCTGACCTGCAAACTCAGTATAATGAGGATCCGCTGGCCACGGTGGCATCATGCGCTCCTTCGTAACAAAGGCAATGGCACTGGCATAGGCCTTTGCCTGTTGGTAATTCTCCAATGCAAAATGGGCACTGCCCCCGGTACGATGGCAATAGGTACAATTCTGAAATAGCAGGGGAGCTACATGTTCACTGAAGTTCACCTTGTCAGGCACGCCCTGCTCCTCTCCACAAGAAACAACAAGTGTAAAAAAACTGAGTACAAGGAAGCAACTAAACCTGTTCCGGCTGATTCTTTTCTGCATGTTCGGTTTTCCCCAGCAAGATGCTGACATTCAATTCGTAACCCAACAAAATTACCAGAGTATTCAACCACATCCAAACCATAAACGCTATCAAAGTCCCAATAGGCCCATAGACTTTGTTGTAATTGATAAAATTGTTCACCAGCGCGAAAAATACGGTCGTGGCTACCACACTCAATAACGTGGCAAACACTGCTCCGGGTGAGATAAATGGAAACCGTTGTTGCAACGAAGGTCCATAAGTGTATATGATCGATATGGTAAAAAAGATAATGAGGATGATGATGCACAAGCTAAATATCTTAATAGCGAGCACACTATTAAAAATGCGTTCAAGAAGCCCGTTTACCGCATTTGTCTGTATGATTAGCACCGCAAGTGATACTACAGCCACACAGATTAGCATCACGGTCAACTTAATTGCCGTCCACCGTCGCTTCAGCTTGGTCCTCTTTACGTAAACAGGTACACTTCGGTCAAAAGCTCGCATCAACCCCATCATGCCATTCGAGGAGAAGAATAACGTCAGCAGGATACCAAAGGATAGCAGGTCTGTCCGTTCATTTGTCATAAAATCCTGCACTACCAGGCTCACATTGGAGTAGATGCGTTCGTTGGGAGTCACTAGATGGATAGTTCGAAGTATCGTATCCTGAACATCCCCCAGGGGCAGATAAGGCACCAGGGAAAACAGAAACAGTAACGTCGGCGGGATAGCCATCACGAAATTATAGGTCACAGCAGCACTCCGCTCATTCAAATGGGTGTGTTTCACCTCTCTGAAGAACACTTTCGGCACGTCAAATAGTGACAGCCCCTGAAAACCTGGTGGACTGATCTCCTTGAGCGCATGAATAAAGACACGTACCGGTGCCCATTTTATGATGGTGAGTTCGAGTCTTGTCATCCAATGGCAAGCTACAGATTGTTGAGGACAAAATCCGTCATCCGGCGATACAGATGATAACGTGTATTACCTCCGGAGATACCATGTTTTCTGTTTGGGTAAAATTCACTGTCGTACTCTTTATTCGCCTTTATGAGTTCATTGATCAACATTATCGAGTTCTGTACATGCACATTATCGTCACCGGTACCGTGCACCAGCAACAGTTTACCTTTAAGCTCGTCCACCATATTTTCCGGTGCGTTATTGTCATAGCCTTCGGGGTTCTCCTGTGGCGTGCGCATATAACGTTCAGTATAAATGTTGTCATAATACCTCCAGTTCGTTACCGGCGCTACTGAAATAGCCATCCTGAACACATCGTTACCTTTCATCAGGCTGGTCAGGCTCATAAACCCTCCATAGCTCCATCCCCAGATTCCAATCCTGCTCTTATCCACATATGGCAGGGTCCCAAGATGCTTCGCTACTGCTATCTGATCCTCACTTTCCAGCTTCCCAAGTTGCAGATAGGTTTTCTTTTTAAACTCTTCACCGCGGAATCCTGTTCCTGTGCCGTCGGTCGTAATGACTATATACCCCTTCTGCGCCAGCATCTGGTGCCAGAAATAGTCCGCAACTGGAAACTTGTCCGCCACTTGCTGCGACCCTGGCCCACTATATTGGAACATCAGCACAGGATACTTCTTTGTACTGTCAAAATCTGGTGGTGTCATCATCCACCCATGTAGCATCACACCTTTCTCAGCTCCCGGGAACCTTTTAAACCGCAGCTTTCCCAGGTCATACTCCTGCATTTTCGACACCAGTTCCTTGTTGTCCTCCAGGGTACGGATGATTTTACCATCCATAGCACGCAGATAAAATACAGGAGGCTGATTCAGTCTGGAATGTTTGTCAAGAAAATACCTATTACCTTCTATCGTAGTAATAGCATGGGTGCCTTTCTCAGGTGTCAGCTCTTTCTTGTTCTTGCCATTCCAGTTCACGGAATACAGTTTACGCGCAAGCGGCGACTCTTCCGCGGCAGTATAATAAAGCAGCTCCTTGTCTTTATTGATCCCGATTAGCTGGTCTATATCATAATCGCCCTGGGTAAGTCTGGTCAGCTTTTTCCTCCTCCAGTTAAACTTATAGAAATGATTATAACCCGAGCGCTCACTACTAAATATAAACGACTCGTTGTCCGGCAGGAAATGCAGATTGTCGTCTATCTCAATATAGTACCGGTTCTTCTCTTCATATACCACCTGAGTGGCTCCTGTTCGCGGACTTGCAAGCAAAAGTTCAAGATGGTTCTGATGGCGGTTCAGCCGGTAGATCATCAGACTACCCGGATCATTCGTCCATTTGATTCTCGGTATGTACTGATCCTTTTCTTTCCCCAGGTCGGCATTCACCGTCTGCTGAGTCCCCAGGTTATAAAATCGTATCTGAACGACTGAATTAGGATCTCCAGCCTTAGGATACTTGAATTTATAAGGGGTAGGGTAGAGGCTGTCATAAACGGTCATAGTAAACTCCGGTACCTGCCTTTCATCAAAACGATAGTACGCAAGGAAGTGACCATCCGGCGACCATTGATACGCTTTCGTAAACTGAAACTCCTCCTCATACACCCAGTCCGCATTACCATTGATAATTTCATTGCGTCTGCCATCTGTAGTAACAGCTTTCAGCTTCCCGGTTTTCAGGTCCTTATAGAAAAGATTGTTATCCTTCACAAAAGCAACTTTCATCCCATCAGGTGAAAAGGACGCATGCAGCACTTTATCTTCATTCAGCAGTTCCAGCTGCCTGGTATTCCTGTCGTAGACATGAACCTTGTACAGTATCGACCTGCGGTACACAGGCTCCGCCTCGGAAAAGAACAGCATCTTTTGCTCGTCCTCACTGAAACTGTAATGATCTATTTTCAACCCTTCCGGTACCAGTGAATGTCTGTTGTCAAATAAAGTCTCAATCTCCGATCCCGTCTCCAGGTTGTACACCCTCACGATCTGTCTGCCGTCCTGGTTATCGATACGCAGGTAACGTTTCCCATCCTTCATGGCATTAAACCCGGGCACTGATTTAATTCGGAAGGTGTTCTTTCTCCAGATATCTTCTACTGTGATTTGTTTTTCCTGGGCAAACACCATTTGCCCAACCAAACACATAAATAGCAGTACGGCTATACGCATAATTTCAACTTGTATCCGTCAAAAATAGGTGAACTGATTGAGAATGAAGAAGGGATAAAACGGGGGATTGTATTACGCAAACCCCCGTTTCCAGTAATGCTGCGCCAGAATCCACTTCTCAGGCACAAGATGGTTAGTTTCTGTTGTTACTATACATTCAGCCTGACCGTGCGATTATCTGGCTATCATCAACTTTCCAGAGTATTGCACAGCATCATCCCCGGCCCGGTAATAGTAAATTCCCGCGGGCAGATTTTGCAGGTTAAGTTGTCGCACATAAGGTCCATGATGAATCTTTCGCCCCGTTTGATTCCAGATGTCTATGACATAAGATTCACTCCCATCAATAACCGGAAATTCAAACCTCCCATCTGATGAGGGGTTTGGATAAACTTCCAGGTCTCGTTTCGCCTCCTTGTCAGCTAATCCCCCATTGAAACCGTCATATTCAACTATGATAGCGCCCAAAATCCAGCCATCCAGACTGTCAGGTATCGAATCGGAAACAAACCGGAACCGGAAAATAAGATCTAAATGCCAGTTTCCCTGGCAACTGGTAGTCACGTCACCGGTTTGTTTAATTGGATACCCATGAAAGTACTGAAACCTTGAATACTTCCAGCCTGTACTAACACCCGTGAATCCTAAACTGCCATCAGATAAAGTGTCAACCTTAGAGTAAAAGTTTTCAGTTCTGATCCCTAAAAAGCCTGCATCGTCTACATTGCAAGGTCCTTTTACATTTTCCCAGGTAACACCGCTATCCAGCGAAAATTCCACAACTCCACCATCCAAACTGCCAGTTTGGTATTTATGCCAAAACGAAATGATCGGGTTCATTGACCAGGCAAAGCCAGGATTATTTGGAGCTACAAACGCTAACGACTGATTAGCATTAACAAAATAGCTAGCTGTTGTGTCTGTCATCATGCCATGGGTCGCACCCGTATCCGCGAAGTAAGGCTTTGTCGTATTACCGTGCATCCATAGACTGTCCTGATGAAGCAGTAAAAATCGGTAGAGAGTGTCGTTTGTGTTAAAAGAAAACACCACTGAATCTTTTGGAACACCATCAATAACGAAATGTTGACCACGGGACGGCATACTGATCGCGAGCAGACTTAGCAAAAGAACAAAGGCCTTCATATATACTGATTACACTATAAATATAGCGACTCATCTGATAATAGATAAATTATTATCTGCCTTTTCTCAACTTTTGAATCACCCCCGCGAGCACTGTAAAGAACACTCCACTCAAGATTAAAGCAACGAATATCCTGGTGTCAGGTACTCTATTTAGTAAATAAGAACACACCCCAAATCCGACGACGCTATAGGTAAGGAAAACTGCTAAATGCTTTAGGATCCTTGTATTCATTGCCGGGCAGGGTTTTTTCGGAAAAATGTAAGAAGGCGCAGGTAAGTAGCTATTGACTGGTACGGCCAAGTATCCAACATCAGATATGCTACACCTGCGCTTTATTTTTAACAATATGTATAGACTGCTTATTAATCAGCCGCCTGCGTTTAGTCTCTACTATATTAAAAAAGCTGTGCCAAACCTCGGCTGTCTCCCCGGAGTGCTTACCAGTAGCAGTTTCGCAGGAATTTTTTCAAAACAGCCACAGAGCAACATGGTCAACAAAATGTGGAACTTTATAGTAGTTATCCGCTCTTGCAAACTGGGTCACACGGGCTAACTTCAACTTCTCTACAGGCTCCGGCAAGACAAGAATTCAACCAACCTCTGGCACATTTATTTCGTCTAATTAAGGCTCCGGTCCGCTACCAGCGCGACTTTCACTCTAATATAATCTCTATTCTATAGAACAATCTCTTATAGAGACCTTATAGAGACATTATAGAGACCTTATAGAGACATCATAGAGATCGCCCTCAATACCTCCGCCGCTACTCCATTGAATACGCGTTTTAACTGGCTCATGCCTGCCTGCTGTCAAAACCGGTATTACAACATTCTTCCCAGGCTCCTAAACGTATCCGCCCCTTTTCCCCCGCCTTAGTCTCTCACCATATCTTCATAACTTCTTTTTCTATTCTGCCCGCGGCTGTTTATTTTTGATGGAGTAAATGGCTGAGAATTATATTGTTTCCGCGCGTAAGTACCGTCCCCAGACTTTCGATACAGTCGTCGGACAGGCTCATATCACCACCACTTTAAAGAACGCAATCAGGCACCAGCACCTCGCACATGCCTACTTGTTCTGTGGCCCGAGAGGTGTAGGCAAGACCACTAACGCCCGCATCCTGGCAAAAACTATCAACTGCGAGCAGCCTACTGCCGACATGGAAGCCTGCGACTCCTGCCCAAGTTGCCTCAGCTTCAGAAACAACGCCTCCTTCAACATCTTCGAACTCGACGCAGCAAGCAACAACAGCGTGGAAGACATCCGCGAACTGGTCAGCCAGGTCAGGTTCGCCCCTCAACAGGGAAAGTATAAGATCTATATCATAGACGAGGTGCACATGCTCAGCGCCGCGGCCTTCAATGCCTTCCTCAAAACCCTTGAAGAACCGCCGTCCTATGCCATCTTTATCCTCGCCACCACCGAAAAACACAAGATTCTCCCTACCATCCTCAGTCGCTGCCAGATCTTCGACTTCAAGCGCATCACAACTGAAGATATAGTCGCACACCTCCATAGCATCGCCACTAAAGAAGGCATCATCGCACAGGAAGCAGCCCTCCATGTCGTCGCCCAAAAAAGCGAAGGCTGCATGCGGGACGCACTTTCTATGTTAGACCGGATCGCCAGCTTCACCAATGGCCAGCTAACATACTCAGCTACCATGGAGCATCTCAATATGCTCGATGCAGATTTCTACTTTAGAATCACTGATTACATGCTAGCCCAGGACGTGAGCAATACGCTCCTGCTCCTGGACGAGGTACTCGAAAAAGGCTTTGAAGGTAATGTCATCCTCGAAGGTCTTTCAGAGCATATGCGCAACCTGCTCCTCTGTAAGGATCAACGCATGGCCCGCCTACTCGATGTGCCAAACGACCATAAGGCCACCTATTTCGAAAAAGCAACTCAGACTCCGCCGTCTTTCATCCTCTCAGCACTCAACGTCATCAACGACTGTGAGCTGAATTACAAGACGGCCAACAATAAACGACTACATGTCGAGATGTGCCTTATCAGGCTTTGCTATCTCCTGCAGGTAATTTCAGCTGTGGATGTAAAAAAAAAACTTAGAAGCTTAGAAGGAGCCTCAGAAAATATCCCTTCACCACAGTCTTCACCCATTCCTGCACCACAGCCGGTAGCCGCAGCTACGCCGCAGGCTCCCATTGCCCCACCCAAACCATCACCGGAGCCAATCCCAACGCCAGCTCCTGCATACACACAGCCTCCTGCACCTTCTCTGCCCCCTCCACCTGCAGCGACAGTGGCACCCCCGCCGCCTTCACAACCACCCCGGCCACAGCCCGGTGCCGCAAGGAGAATCAGCAGGAACATCATCAACGATATCGATGCCGCCGTAAACAATGCCGCAGCCTCCGTCATAGAGAAAAAAGAGCTCACCATGGAGGTCGTCCAAAAATTGTATGATGACTATCGCGAGGCACTGAAAACCAAAAACCGCAGCTTTATGGCCGCGCAATTTGCAGCAATGAAGCTCGAGATCGATGGTGAAGAAATCAGAATAGTCGCCCCCACAGAATTGATCGAGGAATCCGCAAAAGAACAGCGCAACGAATTGATCGATTACTTCAGGTCCAAAACCGGCATTATGGTCCGTGTCACCACAGAAGTGAGGAAAGACCCGTCGGAGGAAGTACAGGAACAGCCTACAGTCCTCAGCAAAAATGAAGTCTTCGAAATGATGGCGCAGAAGAATCCAGACCTTATAAAGCTAAAAGAAGCACTCAATCTTCAAATCGACTACTGACCGGCACCATCAACCGGAATAATCTCCCAGCTCACAAGCCTGCGACCCCTGTGATCCAGGT
>JAFAAT010000153.1 GCA_023426425.1 Bacteroidota bacterium
CGACAAGGCTGAGTGGCTGCCAAAGATGCGTACCGTCCTCGTTGTTAGTTTCATCATAAGTGTGGGTATAGTTATCCTGACGGGCTACCTGTTTTCCCTGCAATTAGTACGTTCTATCAGTGATTTGACGAACAGAATTAACCATATATCATCTGCAAAGTTTTCAGAAAGGCTGGAGGCAGGAGAGGGTAAGGATGAATTGCAGCAGCTTGCTGTTACGATTAACAATCTCCTGGACAGGCTCCAGTCTTCTTTCGATACCCAGCGCAGGTTTATAGACAATGCCTCCCACGAACTTTCTACACCTCTAGCCTCTATAAGCAGCCAGTTGGATGTAGCACTGCAGCGGGACCGTAATGATGAAGAGTACCGCAGAGTCATACAATCAGTGAATGATGACGTAAGACGCCTCAGTCTTCTTGTAAAGAGTCTTCTTGAAATAGCGAAGCTCAGTGGATCTGCGAAAGGAATTGAACTTACTGCCGTAAGGATTGATGAATTGCTGATGCGGTTCCCTTCTGATATGCGTAAGATCAACCCTGAGTTTGATGTAAAGCTGGAGTTTGTAGAACTTCCTGAGGACGAAGAGGAGCTGACAATTTACTGTAATGAGGAGCTCTTGTTTGCTGCTTTTAAAAACATCGTGCATAATGCCTGTAAGTTTTCTCCGGACAAAACGGCTATCATCAGACTTACAGCGAGGAGTGGTAAAATAATAACAACCATCGATGACCACGGACCAGGCATTTCACCTGAAGAGATCAAGCGTATTTTCCAACCATTTTTCCGGAGTGAAAAAACCAGTATTATCAGCGGTTCAGGTCTGGGGCTGCCACTGGCACAACAGATAATCAGGCTTTACGGAGGAGAGATCCGCGTAGAATCGCAACAGGGTAACGGCACCTGCTTCACCATTGTGCTGAATGCCTCTGTGTAAGCAGGTGGATCAGCCAGCAGCGGGCCGGTTCCAGTGGCTTTTGTATCCAAAGCCTTTGGTGTTATCAGTAAACTTCACCACATTCAGTGAAATGACGTATAATTTTCCGGGAATTGCTGCTGCAAACGGAAATGCCAGGTAGTATGAGGTGCTGGCCTTCATAGACAGATCGAATGAATCAGGCAGGACAATTCCCTGGAACTGAACGCCGCGGATCACTGCCACATCGATGTCTTTGGGTATGATCGTCCCCGCCACCTTCCGATTTTTTGATAAGATCTCTTCGTGACGGGTGCCGAGGGAGGATTTAAAAACAAGCAGTGCGGAATCGGAAATAAAGGAGTAGTAGCAGTTGAAGCAGTAAGGCAGGTCATTTTCACTGCAACAAACAGTGGCTACAATCTGACTGCCTATGAAACCTGAGATTTCCGGATGATCCATCGTGGCTTTTCAGCCAAAATACTGCGTTTTGGTGTGAAACTGAAGAATTGAAGAGCAGCATTTAGCTGTTGCTATTCTACTCCTGCACCTGGCAGGTGATCTTTCCAAGGCTGCGCTAGAAGCCTGCAGCCTGTTCCCGTGGGTGTCATTGTCAATGCGTAGCTCCGACAGAAGTCCCAAGCGTTACAGAACCTGCCGGCTTTTCGAATTGCTCGTTAGTTACCCTGTTGGATAGGGCTGCGAAAATGATTGCGGCTACTAACATACACCATGCTATGACTCTCATGTCTTTCATTTTGTCTGTACTCTAGTATGAAACAAGAAAAGAATGTGCCAGAAAAGGGCCCGGGTCTACTGTTTTTCACAGTTATGACAATTCCCGTTCTATTTCTTCTTTTTTTTGCCACTTTAAGTCAGTGTAATGCACCGGATTCTATCGTGTTTTCTTGTTTTTTCACTCCTGAGTTTCAGCAGCTTTGCCGGCGGTATAGACCGGAGCCGTTTTCAGCCGGTCTACAATTTTGTAAGCTCCCTGGGGCCAATGGATGGTTATCTGCTGAAAGATATAGTGGATACGTTCAAAGCACAGAATTATGAGGAGGCGGAGATGACGTATGCGATTTACGCATGGATAAGCAAGAATATCAGCTATGATTGTAAAGCACTTCATCAGAGGAAGCAGGCAAACTTCACTGCATCCCATGCTCTTCAAACCCGCAAAGCTATCGGTGAAGGATATGCAAACCTGTTTCAGGCTATGTGTGATCTGGCCCGCATAAAGTGCGTGACCATTTCCGGACTTGCGAAATCACAACCTACAGATATTTACAACAACTCAGACAAGCAAAAGCATGCATGGAATGCTGTGTCCATCCAGAACACCTGGTATTACGTGGATGCAAGCTGGGGCGCTGGTTTTACAGATGTCAGAAGGCGAATGTTTACAAAGGAGTATTCAGACGCCTGGTTTTTTACGAACCGGACACTATTTGCCTTAAGCCACTATCCTGACGAAAAGAAATGGCATTTTGAGGATGTGCAGGTAACAAAGTCTCTGTTCATGAATGCTCCCATCATACGGTCTGCTGCCGCGGTCATTGGTGTGTTGCCGTTTGAGGATACCCGTGGCAGATTAAGGGGAAGAACTTCACAGTGTAAGCCAATAGTGTTTGAGGCTACGCAGCCTCAATTAATCAAGCATGTAGCCGTTGAAGTTGATGGCCAGGTTTCTCCAGCAGAATACTCGATATATGAAGATGAACTACTGGTAGAGGTTCCACTTCTGAAATCAGGAAAGGACTTTGTAACAGTGTTGATCAATAGCAAACCTGCTTTCGTATTCAAGACTGAAGTTGCGGCAGTACAAAAGCGGTGATGCTAGTCATTCAGTTTTTTTTATTTTAGCTGCCTCATGGAAGAAGCATCAATAGGTATAGGATCCAGAGTTGATCATACCCTTTTCGGGAAAGGTATCATCGTAGAAATCTCCAGTGAGTCCTACCTGATATGGTTTAAGTCTCAAAACTCGGTGAAGAATGTGAGCAAATCCTGGGAAGGGTTGCGTATTGTCAGTGCCGGGAATTCAGGCGAAGCTTCGGCTATGGTGAGCCTGGCCGATGTAGAGGAAGCGCTCGAGAATATACTTGAGCGGCGTCTGAATGAATTTCAACTCGTTCCCATGGCTAATAAATGGAATAATGGGACGATTATACTCAAACCCGGGGAAGAGGGCCTACAGTCGAAGGAATTGCCTATTGAAACGTTCTTCCATAAAATTGTGATGGTGAGGGACAGGCTTCGGGTAATGGAACAAAAGATAAATGCCCATAAGAGACTTACTGAAGAGGAGAAAATTGATCTCCAGCAGTATCTTACAGGCATCTATGGTTCATTGACCACGTTCAATGTCTTATTCCGTGAGACGCATCATCAGTTTCGCGGAGCAAAAGAGTAGGCTAGCCCAGAGAACGCATCCACTCGATCAGCTCGTCCCTGCTTTTTCCTAGCTTTTGTTGGAGCCGGCCGAAGAGCTCTTCATCTTTTCCTTCTTCATACCGGAGGTCGTCATCCGTCAGGGATCCGTCGGCCTGTTTAAGCTTTCCCTTCCATTCGTTCCATTTGCCTTTCAGTTCTAATCTGTCCATTGTTCTCTTTTTCTATTAAGCTCTAAAATAGGAGTAGTGTATTTCCTCGTTTGGTTTGATTGTATGCAAAGCCTCCTGTTTCGCTTTGCCCATGTTGTAAGCTTCCAGCAATGCCCTCTCAAGCTCAGCATACATTCCATTTCCATTTGCCGGGCAGGCAAGCTTTGAAAAGGTATTTTCCACCAACTTCTTCAATGTATCTTCTTTCATAACCGTACCTTTTTGTAACTATCGCGTAAAAAAGACCATACCACTT
>JAFAAT010000168.1 GCA_023426425.1 Bacteroidota bacterium
CAGCTTCACCATATCAGTCTTTTTCCTGAGCCGGATATTGAGTGCTTCTACACAAAGAGAGAACGCCAGGCAGGAGTAGATAATACCCTTGCTGATCTCTTCATGAATCCCCTCCGCGACAAGCACCACACCAATAACCACCAGGAACGAAAGCGCCAGCATCTGAAGGGTAGGCTGGGCGTTAATGATCCGGGTTACCGGGCCTGCAAACGTCATCATAATTCCGATGGAGATCACAACTGCGATGATCATAATAGCTACATCTTCCACCAGCCCGACAGCGGTCAGGATCGAGTCAAAAGAGAAAACTGCATCCACCAGCACAATCTGAAATATCACTGATGAAAAAGAAGCAGCGGCCCTGGTCACAGACGCTTTATCATCCTCCTCGCGCTGAAGCTTATGGTGGATTTCGAAAGTACTCTTTCCTATTAGAAACAAACCTCCTGCTAGCAGTATCAGGTCTTTCCAGCTAAGGGCAAGGGAGTCTACTCCCTCCTCGAAGCTGAACGGGAAGGTGATGACCGGCTCGGTAAGCCCTATGATCCAGTTGATCGCGAGTAGCAGTGCCACCCGAAAGCCCATCGCCAATAACAGCCCTATATTCCTGGCCTTCGCCTGGCTCGCTTTGGGCAACTTATTGGAAACAATGGAGATGAAGATAATATTATCAACACCCAGAACGATCTCTAAAAACGTGAGCGTAAGAAGGCTGATCCAGATGCCGGGGTCAGAAAAGTCGGGCATGGACAACAGAAAGCTGCTAAGTAGCATGGAACAACAGGTGATTTTTTGTTGAGTAGTTGGCAGTAAAAGTATGCCATATAGTGAAATGGCAAAACCGAAACTTTAAAAGGTCAGCTTCATCGTCACCGGCTTCCCTTCACGCAACACAGTCACATCCACCGTCTCCCCGGATTTCGACTTACTCAGTGCTTCCATATAGCTCTGCATACCCTTGATTTCGTGCTCACCAAGCTTGATAATTATATCACCGGCCTTAATGCCCGCTTTCATAGCAGGTCTGTCTTCTGAGACACCATCCACTTTTACACCACCTTCCTGGAACGAATAATCAGGCATAATGCCCAGCGTCACTTTAAATCGAACTTTGCCTACCGTCGCTTGTTTCGTCGGTGTAAATGCTGGCTTAGGCCCCTCGTCCATCCCCTCAATAACATCTGAAATAAACCGCATCACCTTCACCTGCCCATAGTAGTTGATTTTATGTGCATCATCACTTGGCTTGTGATAGTCGGAATGGATGCCGGTGAAAAAGAATAGCACCGGTATACCCGTATGGTAGAACGAGGTATGGTCCGAAGGCCCCACCCCTGAACTGTCAATAGCCAGCTTGAAATCTTTATGGGTCTTCTGCACATGCTTTCCCCACGCCGGAGATGTACCTACTCCGCCTACAGTAAGCACTTGGGTACTATCGTTCAGTCGGCCCACCATGTCCATGTTGATCATATAGGCTATCTGGTTGCTGTCCAGGCCCATGTCCTTTACAAATGCTTTAGAGCCAAGCAGACCCAGCTCCTCACCGGAAAAATGCAGGAACAGGTAATTATAGTTCCGGAGTTTCCGGTCCTTGATGCGGTCAGCCAGGTGAAGCAATGCCGCCGTGCCGCTTGCATTGTCATCTGCTCCGTTGTGGATTTCCTTTTTATGTCCTGCATGCAGACTGCCACCGTCCTCACCCCAGCCAAGGTGGTCATAATGCGCGCCCAGGACTACTGTGTAGGGCGCGTTATTGTCAATAAATGCAGCCACATTATTGCCGGTAAGCTCTTTTTTCTTCAGTACAATGTTCAGCTCTACCGGCACTCCTTCAAAATGCTTTTCCACGTGTGCCTGCCAGGCCTCGAAATGCAGAAAGGCAACAGGTATATCCAGAGTTTCAAAATCCGATCTGGGATTGAAACGCGGTGGATATTTGGCATTGTAACTGTCGTAGAATACCACAGCAAGTGCGCCTTGCTCTTTCGCTTCTTTGGCCCTGTCATACATGGCCTTCTCCCAGTCGAAATGTGCATCCGCAGCATCTTCTTTATTGTTATAAAGCGAGATCATCCAGATGCTTCCCTGTTCAAATACCTCAGGCAGTACATCACTCTGAATCCGCTGTGTAGTATTGGCACTAAAAGGCAGCGGGAAAGCCTGTTCGGGCATCTCCATCACAGTAGATCCAATCCTGATCTGCGTGTTTGGAGAGATCTCCTTGCCATGAATGAAGGTAAATGGATGTTTGTATTGATTACGCCAGGGTCCTATGCCAAGCTCCTTGTATCTTGCCACCAGGTATTCCGCAGCTTTGCGCTCGCCCTCTGTCGCTGTGCGGCGTCCTTCTAATTCGTCAGAAGCCAGGTATTCAATATCGGCCTGGAGTTGTTTGATCAGGCGACGTTCCGCCCGGTTTTGGGCTGACGCAGTAAATGATAAAAAGAGTGCAAGACAAAGAAGTAGCCTGATATTCATAAAACGGGAGTAGGACACAAAAATAAGGGATTTACAGAGGCTAACAGGTCGCTGTTGCACTGCGCAGTAAAATTCTTCAGCCTTAGTGCTGCTGCTTCCTTGAGCGCGTGAAAATTGAATACCAGGTCGCAAAAATCAGGATGCCAAGCAGACCCCCTATTGCGTCGGCCACCGTATCCATCTGATCAGCGCTCCGCTTCAGGACGGGAAATGCCCCCTGAAGATACTCCACCAGCCAGCCGACAAAGATGGAGAAAACCAGTATCAGGAAGTACTGGACTGTGGATGGCGGTCTGAAAGAGGACAGCCAGAGAAAGGAGAAAATTGCAAAAAATATGAAATGCGCCCATTTGTCCGCCAGGGGCACGTCCACCTTTGGCAACTCAGTGCCCGGGTAGAGGCACAACACAAAAATGAGCAAGGTCCACAGGATAGCCCATAGCCTTGCTCGTTTTTTATATTTCTGTTCTTCAGCGAAGAAGATCTTCATTACTCGCCCACCATTTCTTTATAGGCGTCGGCATCCATCAGGGATTCTACTTCTGCTGGATTATCCACAGTCATTTTCACCATCCATCCGGCTTCGTAGGGGTCCTGATTTACTGATTCAGGATTTGCTTCAAGTGCTGCATTCACCTCAGTGATGGTTCCGCTCACCGGCAGATACAGATCAGAAACGGTTTTTACAGCTTCCACAGTACCGAAGATATCGTTTGCCTGTAGCGCCTTGCCTACGGTATTGATGTCAACGAAGACAATATCACCCAGTTCGCGCTGCGCAAATTCAGTAATACCGATTGTTGCCACATTGCCTTCCAGTCTGATCCATTCGTGATCTTTGGTGTATTTGAGATTAGCAGGAAAATTCATTATTCAAGATTTGCGGGTAAAAGTAATAAAAAGGATTGTTAGGTGGAAGGGATGATCACTGGTTAAAAATTCTTCCTCCCTGCCCGGCATCCACAAGGGTGGACAGTAATACGATCTGGTTTAAGACCAGAGTGGCGCTGCTGCACGACCTGCTGGGAGAGATGCAGGTGTTGCCTGCGAAGGCGAATTAGAAGGAGCGGGACCCAGGCGTTGGTGGTTGGAAAGAAAAATGAAGAAAAGTTGGACGGCCCTTTTGGGGGTCGTTCTTTTTTGGGAGCAATTATTAAGGGCGAAGGCAACGAATAGGGAGCACTAAGACAGGGCCTAGACAGGTCGTGGACAGGTCACGGTCAGGGCGGAGATATGGAGTTGGTATGGAGTCAGTATTGAGGGGCTATGGAGGCGGTATGGAACCGGCTGAAGACATATCCTGTAATTTCTAATGGAAAATCAGGCGTAGGAGTGTGGATATTCCGAGGATGGGCAGGATATTAATACCCAAAATATTGAAAGGTAACCCACAGAAACAGTGCAAAAATTTTGCCGATAAATTGCGCATTCTTTGGGAGGGATTGACTGAGTTTCGGGTGTGTGGCGCCGGTGATGGAATCAGTTATAAGACGATATAGTGCACCGTAGGTGCTACCCTTTAGAAAAATTAGAATTCTG
>JAFAAT010000208.1 GCA_023426425.1 Bacteroidota bacterium
GAACAATGTCATATAGGTACTGACTTCTGTCTACCAGGTGTAATGCCGGAGCAGGCGTTGTCGTAACGTCAGCAAACTCAGAACTCTTGTAGACAGGCAGAGGATTGCCATCGGCCAGGTCCTTCAAAAAAAGCGGCAGTGTCATCTCTGCTTCATTTAAGACGAAATGATCAACCCCTGAAAACCGTGTGTATTCATGTGTAAATAGAGTTCCACCAGCGACAATCTTTACCCCAAGCTCATTACACCGTCTGATAATCTCGGCTACAGACTCCTCCTGCACATTCATTGCTGACAGAAACACATAGTCTGCCCAACGTAATGATCGGTCATCAAGTGATGTAGTGTTCATATCCACCAGCCGTTTCTCCCACCCTGACGGAAGCATTGAAGCTACAGTCAGCAGGCCAAGTGGCGGGTAGGCTGCCTTTTTGTTGACCACCTTCATGAAATGCTTCATCGCATAAAAGGTGTCGGGCATTTCCGGGTAAACTAAGAGTATACGCAATTGCTGTGATTGTTCTCCCAACAATATATGTATAATTCCTCAAATCGAAAACTAGTGGCAAATATCAGCTGCCGAAAAGACAACAAGTCTAATTACTTACTATTCCGCATTAGGTTCTTTTATAAAAAAGTTCCAGCGTGGATTCCCAGTGCCAGCTGTCTTAATAGATACCAAAGACGTCACCGTTCTGGTTTGTACCCCAATTTTTGCGGTTTTCTTTACGCGAGGCCTTGTCCATTTTCTTGCGCTGTCTCAGGTTTTCCCGCATTCTCCTGTCGTAGTCTGAGCCTTTCCCGGTGCCGTGCCTGAACTCATTCCGCTTTCCCTGGCGTAGCTCCTTTTTTTGCTTACGCGCTTCCTTCTTATCATTTGTTTGCTCAGGAAGTGGCGCCTTTACAAAGTTCAACACGGACGCTGCCTCAGTTGCAACAGGTGCTGCCAAAAGCGAAACTGCGAGCGCTATGATCACTACTTTCTTCATAAATCACCCTGTTTTTTGTGAACCTGGGTAAATGTTTTCATGCACTACTAAGTTACCGAAGCTCAGGAATATTTATTGTTAAAAGAGACCTGAACTCTAGGTGTAAACCCCTGAAAGACGCCGCGCTCTATTTGCCTCTCACCTTGTGCTTACAAGGGTCGTTGGAAGTTGAAACTGCTGACTCTGTGAAAATAGATCGTAATTGGCTGATTCAGGCTTGCAAAGATTGCGCAACCCTGGTGAAAGCCGCGACAGTAACGGAAAGAAATTTCTAAAAAGTGAGAAAAGCTTAAGGAGCATGGCGAAAGAATGTCAATTTATGCATTAGAAAAAAGATAACCCGGAATACCCCCCCTCTAATGCCTTCTAAAACCTTTATAGTTAAGTCACGGGCGAGTCATTCCTGTCCTAAACTTTGTAATGGTGAAAATAAACTACTACCCTTCAAATGAACCGCTTTGAATTAATTCATAACCGTTGTAGGTTTGAATTGTTTCACCGATTATGAAAAAGAACACCCCCCATAAAATGTCATCCGCAGAAAGCGCCACACTGCTTCAGACACTAAAGAGCCGCTTTGAAAAAAACATGCATCGACACAAAAGCATAAAATGGCTCGATGTAGAAGAAAGGCTTACCAGTAGCCCCGCCACGCTTTGGTCGCTGCACCAAATGGAAAGCTCTGGCGGCGAGCCTGATGTAATCGGTAAAGACAAGAAATCCGGTGAATTCCTGTTCTGCGACTGCTCCCCAGAATCTCCCAAAGGCAGGCGCAGTATCTGCTACGATCAGCAAGCCCTCGAATCTCGCAAGGAGCACAAGCCTGCAAACAGCGCGATGAATATGGCAGCCGAAATGGGTATCGAGATTCTTACAGAAGAAGAATACCGCCAGCTTCAGGAACTCGACGAATTCGACCTCAAGACCTCAAGCTGGATAAAAACCCCCGCTGACATTCGAGGACGTGGTGGCGCACTGTTCTGCGACCGTCGCTATGGACATGTATTCGTCTATCATAATGGTGCGGAATCCTATTATGCCGCACGTGGTTTTAGAGGGATGCTGAAGGTGTAATCCACACCTGGCGCCTCATTTATTCAACCACTCCAGTATATTCCTCAGTAAGCGGAGGTTATGCGGTGCAAATGATGAACCCAGCCCTATTCGCACATCCCCTACCCTTTGCGCAGTAAACATTGCCGCCTCACCGGCAATCACCACTTTGCCTGCACCAAAGCGACCATAGGCAAGCTGACTCATCCCCTCTGCAGGAATGATCTCCATCTTGTCGTTGAACTCCCAGGCTTCCTCAGGCATGAGCACTTTGAAACTGCTGTCAAGTGTAATCACAGAAACAGCACTATCTGAAATTCTAAAGGCCTGCCCCGTAAAGCTGACAATACTGTCCAGCCTTCCGTGCAGACTTGTCAGCTCACTAACTTTCAGCATTCCGTTTGTAGTGCTAAACTGGTCGTATTTCCTCTTTGGTTTGCGCATGGCAAACCCATCATAAAACTGAAAACCCATTGCTGCCGCAAGTTCCGACACAGCACCCGCAAACGGCATATGATCGGCAATTAGAAACAATCTGCCTCCGCCTTTCACCCAGCTCACTATAGTTTCAATCTCTGAGGGTGTGAATGCCTGGTGCACAGGCTTACGCCAATATTCAGTGTTCTTCTCATTCAGCGCATTGGCTATCACCAGGATCCTCGTATCCTCCAGTTTTCCCGGTTGAACCTCTCCTTCCAAACTCCTAAGCCGAAAGCCATCCGCCTCGGCGACTCTCCCAAATGGTGCATATTTGTCTGCCAGTGTATGAAAGTTATAGTGCCCCGCATCAACTGTTATCACTGGACCCGTGCCGCTGGCATACAGTGGTTGTTCCACCTTCGGACTGAACTCATGATCTACCTGTTGCTGCGCACACGCAGTAAAAGGAACACACAGGCTAATGGTCAATACAATTAGAACAGCTTGTTTCATGCCTTAATATTTAGGTTGGTTAATAAATGATTGCACAGCTACACAGGAACCTTATACATCGTAAAGCTATGTATTATTGCCAAAAGCAAGAAATTTATTTTTCAGAATCTCTGTTATTCAATGATTGCTATTCTTCTGTTTAGGCTTGACACCTGGAACTGAGGCCATTGACAAGACCTTGCGTACCTTCGCAGCATTTCACCCACACCCAAACCATGAGCGCTTTCTTCAAAAAACTGAAGTATACAATCCCTGTATCTCCATCTCTGGGTGAGCCTCCTTCGGCTGGCAATCAGAGCATCAATACACGCAGAGTATTCCTCCTCAGCCTTCAGGCCGTAATTAACGCGGTAGTGATTGGTTGCATTGCCAAACTCCTCGTTGCGCTTATCGGCCTAATCACCAACCTCTCCTTTTACGGCGAATTCTCTTTCGAAGAGTCCTCACCGGCACATCACAGCCTGGGCGCTCTGGTTATAGCCATCCCAATCATTGGCGCCCTGATAGTAGGCGTTATGGCAAGGTTCGGTTCTGCCGCCATTCGGGGCCACGGCATCCCGGAAGCTATGGAACAGGTACTCACCAACGAAAGCAAAATAAAACCCATCATCACTTTCCTGAAACCAGTTTCAGCCGCAATTTCCATCGGCACAGGTGGTCCGTTCGGCTCCGAGGGACCCATCATCGCCACTGGTGGTGCATTTGGTTCCGTGGCCGGACAGATCATGCGCATCTCTCCAAACGAACGAAAAATACTTCTGGCAGCAGGTGCCACGGCAGGTATGTCGGCCATCTTCGGCACACCAATCGCCGCAGTGCTTCTGGCTATTGAACTTTTGCTCTTTGAGTTTTCCCCCCGCTCCATCATTCCGGTCGCCCTCGCCTGCGCTACGGGGGCCGCCATGCACTTCGTCCTCTTCGGAACAGAACCTGTATTCCGTATGGCTGAAATCCCTGAGCCTACGAGCATAGCCATGATCACCTACGTCCTGCTGGGTGTAATCATTGGTGTGGCCGCAGTATTGGTATCCAAAAGCGTTTACCTGATTGAAGACCTTTTCGAAAAACTACCGATCCACTGGATGTGGTGGCCTGCTCTCGGCGCCATAGTGGTCGGAGTAGTCGGCTACTTTGCCCCCAACACGCTCGGCGTTGGTTACACTAACATCTCCTACCTACTCACAGGCGACGTCACCCTCCAGGTCGTACTCTCGTTGTGCTTACTGAAGTTTATTTCCTGGGCCTTCTCCCTGGGTAGCGGAACATCCGGTGGAACACTAGCACCTTTACTCACCATCGGCGGTGCACTCGGAACACTCCTCGGAC
>JAFAAT010000297.1 GCA_023426425.1 Bacteroidota bacterium
CTCACCACTGCGGAAATACCTGGCTGTCATGGAATCACCCGGGCTGGTTGAATTATAGAACAGGAGTACTGTCCGGTTGGGATGCTTTCTTTTGATCACATCCCTGAGGTAGTCCGTGTGGCTCTCAAGCCCGGGCTGCATCATGGTGAAGAAGATATTGTCCGTGATGCCAGCATCGGATGGTGAGGTAGCCGAGATAAAGTTTACACGCTCTTCCTTCGCGTAGTCTGCAATCATCGGTAGCTGTGAAGAAGGCAATGCACCAATAATCAGGTCTGTGCCCTTCAGCGTCCGGTACTTTATCAATGACTCAGGAGTTGCATTTTCCTGGGTCACGTCATGCACATGCACATCAAGTTTGTAGCCCAGGGCAGCGAGCGTATCTGATGCGAGCTTCACGCCCTCGTAGAACGCAATGGCTGTAGCGGCTTTCTCCGGAACCTTATCTTTTGGCGTGACCGTGTCTCCCCTCACCAGCTCCTGCAGATAAAGCGGCAGCAGGATGTCGATGCGGTAGCGGGTCTTGATGCGGGACACAGGATACTCGGGCTGTACGCGCTTGCGGTAAACCTGCTCCTCCTTTTCCTGCTCCTTCTTTACCGGCTGGGTAACTCGCGGCCGGGGCCTGGATTTTTCCTTGCCGCCAAACCACTCCTTCCAGAACTGTGCATGCGCACGCTCTGCCGGAACTGCAAACAGGAAGAACAACAATAAGAAAAAGTAGATAGGTCGCTGTCGCATGCTTAATTGTCTATTCCCATTCGATGGTTGCGGGTGGTTTCGAACTGATGTCGTACACTACCCTGTTGATTCCTTTTACGTGGTTGATGATCTCGTTGGACACCTTTGCCAAAAAATCATAAGGCAGGTGTGCCCAATCTGCAGTCATACCATCTACTGAAGTGACCGCACGAAGTGCTACAGTAAACTCATAGGTACGTTCATCGCCCATCACACCTACACTTTGCACCGGCAACAGGATCGTACCTGCCTGCCAGACCTGGCTATAAAGGCCGGAGTCGCGGAGGTTCTGAATGTAAATGGCGTCTGCTTCCTGCAGCAGCTTCACCTTATCTTCGGTGATAGCCCCAAGAATTCTGATGCCAAGTCCCGGTCCCGGGAAAGGATGACGCGAAATGAAAATATCATCAATTCCAAGCTCGCGGCCAATCTTTCTGACCTCATCTTTGAACAGGTAGCGCAATGGCTCTACAAGTGAGAGGCGCATAATGTCTGGCAACCCGCCCACATTATGGTGCGACTTGATAGTAACTGAGGGACCATGCACTGATACGGATTCAATCACATCAGGATAGATGGTGCCCTGCCCCAGGAAATCTACCTCGGTAAGGGAGGTGGCCTCCTCCTGGAAAATATCAATAAAAAGACCGCCTATGATCTTACGTTTCTGCTCAGGATCAGATACTCCTGCAAGCGCATCATAGAAACGCTGTTTGGCGTCTACTCCTTTGGTGTTGAGTCCAAGGTGCTTGTAGCCTTCCATCACCTGCTCGAATTCATTCTTGCGCAGCAGACCGTTGTCTACAAAGATGCAATAGAGATTGGCTCCTATGGCTCTGTGGATCAGTGTCGCGGCAACTGTGGAGTCCACACCGCCGCTGAGTGCCATAACCACCTTGCCGTTGCCTACCTGGCTCTTGATGCGCTCGACAGTCTCCTGGATAAAAGTGGCAGGTGTCCAGTCCTGCTTGCAACCACAGACATCAACTACAAAGTTCTTAAGAAGTTGACGGCCTTCGGTGCTATGCGTGACTTCAGGGTGAAACTGGATGCCATATACAGGCTGCTTTGCGTAGTTGCTGCCAGCTTTATAGGCGGCCACAGGTATCGACTCAGTTCTTGCGATGACGGTGAAGTCAGCGGGAAGGTTCTTTACAGAGTCGCTGTGACTCATCCACACCTGTGAGCGATCCGTGATGGTCGTAAGCAGTGGGTCGTGCACAAGCTCCTGGAGATGGGCGCGGCCATACTCTCGGTGAGTAGACTTGCCTACCTCACCACCCGACTGCTGGGCGATCAGCTGTGCTCCATAGCACACGCCAAGGACGGGGAGATTATCAGCCATGTCTTTCACCACCGGCTTGGGAGCCGTGGCGTCATTGACAGAAAACGGGCTGCCCGAAAGGATGATGCCTCTAAGGTTAGGCTCGTATTGTACCGGCTTAGTACAAGGCTGTATTTCACAATAGACATTTAGTTCCCGGATGCTGCGCGCAATGAGTTGCGTGTACTGGGAACCAAAATCAAGAATAAGTATCTTATCGTTCATTGAATAATAGCTGGAAAAGCAGTAAAAGGACGGGCTATGCCTGTGCAGTTGGTGTTCCGAAAGTAAAAGGCATATTCACCTGCTCCTGGTCTTTGATGGCACCGTGCTGGGCTTCGAAGCGCTTCACATTCTCCACCAGTGCACGCATCAGGCGTTTCGCATGCTGTGGAGTCATCACTACGCGCGACTTCACCTTAGCCTTTGGCACATTAGGCATCACATTCACGAAGTCAATTACAAACTCTGCAAAGGAATGCGTGATAATGGCCAGGTTGGCATAGGTGCCATCAGCCATATCTTCAGTAAGTTCTATATTAAGCTGCTGTTCGGGATTCTGTGGATCTTGTTGCATCAGAAGAAGGAATTTAGGTTGCGAAAATAAGAAAACATAGCCCAACCCCCTAATGAGTGATTCCCTGTAAAAAATCCCGGCTCTTAACCGCTGAGTTTCATGTAATCGACGGGCGCTTTGCTATCTTGAGGAGGAAAACAAAATAACAGGTTATGGATCCCATAATGATTTTGGTAATAGCGCTGCTGCTGGCGATAATAGGATTGATGATCTACCTGAGGAATGGTGGAAACAAGGATGGCGACGGAGTGGCCCTGCTTCAGGCCGGACTGAACCGCTTGGAGGAGTCCTCGAGGCAGGAATTCAGAGCCAACCGTGAAGAGCTGGGACGGATCGCACGCGAGAACCGGGATGAGCTGAACAAGACGCTGCGCGAGTTTAGGGATGAGCAGCGGAAAGGCCTGGTAGAGTTGAAGGCAGAGCAGAAGGAATTTGCCGAGCGGACGGTGCTGCAGCTGGAGAAGATGACGGCCGCCGTGGAGCATAAACTGGAGACGCTGAGCACCCAGGCAAAACAGGAAAATCTGCAGATGAAGGAGGCACTGATGCAGGCTGTGAAGGGCTTCCAGGAGAGTTTTGAGAAAAATGTGAAGTCGTTCAATGACCTTCAGCGGGAGAAATTCGGTCAGCTGGAGGAGCGGCAGTCAAAGCTGGTGGATGCCACAGAAAAGAAACTGGAGGAAATGAGGCTCACCGTAGACGAAAAACTGCAGAAGACGCTCAATGAAAGGCTGGGGCAATCATTTGAGCTGGTGGGCAAGCAGCTTGAGAGCGTTCAGAAAGGATTGGGCGAGATGCAGACCCTGGCCCAGGATGTGGGTGGACTGAAGCGGGTGCTTAGCAATGTGAAGATGCGCGGAGGATTTGGAGAAGTGCAGCTGCATATGCTGCTGGAGAACATCCTGTCTCCTGACCAGTACGAGCTGAATGTGGAGACAAGAAAAGGCAGTGGAGCAAGGGTGGAATTTGCGGTGAAGTTCCCAAACAGGGAGGGCCACAGGGAGTATGTCTGGCTGCCCATAGATGCCAAGTTTCCCAAGGACGCCTATGAGCAGTTGCAGGCAGCTTACGATGCGGGTGACACAGAGGCTATTGAGCAAGCACAAAAAGGCCTTGAGCAGGTCATCAGGAAAATGGCCAGGGACATCTGTGAGAAATACCTGGACGCGCCTAATACAACCAATTTTGGTATTATGTTCCTGCCCTTTGAGGGATTGTTTGCCGAGGTGGTGCGTAAGGCAAGCCTGCTGGAGGAATTGCAGCGCGATTGCAATGTGGTGGTCACCGGACCTACCACCCTGGCCGTGATCCTGAACAGTCTGCAAATGGGCTTCAGGACATTGGCAATACAGCAGCGGAGCAGTGAGGTCTGGCAGATACTTGGGGCAGTAAAGAAGGAATTCAACCAGTTTGGTGGACTGCTGGACAAGGCGCAGAAGAACATTCAGACAGGCCTTAACCAGTTGGATGATGTGGTAGGTAAACGCACCCGCGCCATCCAGAAGAAGTTAAAGGGTATTGAATCACCGGCTGCAGGCGCGGAAATTAAAGAGCTGGCCTTGCTGGACAACGGGGAGGATGTGGTGGAGGAGTAGTTTACTCCTATTAGCTAACCCGACTGTCTTTCAGCAAAAGCTGGGCGGGTCAGTTTGTTTCTGCATCTTTTTCTTACTGAGTGTAAGGTGCAGTGTTTCCCATATAAGGACCTCATAAGCTAGTTGATATCTGTTAAGGAACTACCAGCACGCACTTCATTAAATTGGAATAATTACATAAAGGACCTCACTTATGGGCCTATATTTAATGAAGAGAGTGACTCCTTTGTTGTGTATCACTTCAGCATTAAATCAGTTCATCCTTCTCGTTACTTACTACTTAGAGAGATCGACAACTATAGGATTATAGAATATGTTGATTTTATTGAGGAATGGCCTTATATAAAGAGAGTTATCTTAAAGAGCAAAGTCGATTTTTCGTTTTCCCTGCAAATGTCTGCAGCGCTCTTGCCTACTTCGTACTCCTTCAAACGCATGTACGATCTGCGTCTCAGTAAACCTTGATTTTCTCATATGAACAGTTTAAAATTAAAAAGTCAATTTTTAGACTGTCCTAATTTTAGGGGAGCTTACAGTTCTTTTCATCAAAATATTCGTCTATCACCTTGGTTGTATGTTCTATTTCTTGTGGAGTAATGCTGTTATTTTGTACACTCATAAACAAGTGGCATTTAGTTAAAAAATGATTAGCAAGGACATGACGACATAATGAGTCAATCTGCGATAAAGGAAAAGTAGGCATTTTTTACTCATTTATTCCGCTTGTTGGCAAATGCCGCATCATCACCTGATATGTAATCTGGGAATAATTGTCGGGGCTAAAAGTCACATCATCCAAATGACACTATAGCAAAGCACAAATTGAAATATTTCGTATTGATCTGACATCCAGTTTAGCGATTTTATAAATACCGTAGAAATACGGTTTTAAGTTTATTAATTAAGCTATACTTTCGTTATATAGAGGTTTTTTGTCTTAATGTTTTAGTTCGAAAATCAACACATTGTAATCAGATGAGAAAGATTTTGTCCATTGCTTTTATTACAGCTTGCGTGTTTTGCTTTATTTATGTTACAGCAAAAAAGCATAATCTTAAAAATACCCTCGTGTCATTGGAGTTTCCTAGTTATGACCAAAATTATCCACCCCCTCCAGGTACTAAAGACGTATTTGAACTCAGTCAAAATTACCCGCTGACTTACAATGAGCATGAAATATATCCTTGGCAGGCAATTGATTTTAAAGTGGAACCAGAGCGATATATGCAAGTAGTCCTTGAGTATTGCTTAGAGGGTAATTTGGAGGTGGATTTTGTCGTACAAAACAATAAGAAGCGGAGTTGGTATCATGCGCCTTGGCTACATGACGATGGTAGAGTTGGTGGTAACGGACGGGAGTATTTACACGGATTGACACGAGAGCTAGCTACCCCTAAATACAAGATTCACAAAGACCAAGACGTTGAATTGGAGAACTGGGCTATAGGATTTTATAATGCCCCAGGTGGTTATACAATGGGAAAAGTTTGGGAAACTGGCAAACCGAATATTATGAATAGTATATTTCCTGAAGGCACGGCAACATTTAAATTACTTTTCACTGATGGGGATGCGGACAAAGTGCCGTACTTACGTGGAACGAAGGAATGGACTGCTAATATTTACCCCTGTCATCCACGTATGACGCCACCCAAATGTCCTAATGCACAAAAACGAGTAAACCGCACCGTTCGATTAATCCAAATCGACATTGCTGTTAAGGATAAACGTGCTGAATCCACAGGATGGGTTTTTGGGACATTTATATATGATGCTTCTAAAGGTGACCAACTTTCTTGGTGGCAAAAGTTAGTGCCGGTTGGACTCTCATGGGGAGATGATTCAAAGGTTATTGCATACATGAAAAAAGATGGGGCTTTCATTAATCCTCATTTACAGGAATCGTTTATCAATAAGGATTTAATGGAGTGTGGCGTTCAAGATGAAGACAAAGCTTACGTACGATTTCATGGACTTGGCGGACGCCTCAATGGACCAGTGGACAATCCTATATCGTCCTGCGTCTCTTGTCATGGTCGAGCGGCAGTAAGCCTGTCCGGTGAACAGGCTGCTACTGGCAATTTTAATTTGACAAGAGGAGACTTTGACCGAGCGAATTTTGATAAATATTTCAGCAACATAGGAAGTGGCGTCAACAAAATCAACTTAGACGGCAAGGACTATTTTACTACGGATTACTCCCTTCAACTCGCTACAGGGATTAAAAACTACTTCAAAGCTAACCTGTCTATTCCGTTCATGTTGAACCACCATTCCGCGATGTTGACCCACCCCGGTATTGATAGGCCAGTATGTTAAGAGCTTTTGCGGTTTAAAAATAGTTGATCCTTTTCTATTGCTCTCCAGGACT
>JAFAAT010000074.1 GCA_023426425.1 Bacteroidota bacterium
GCCATATAGATGTATTTCTTTCTGTAGTACCAGGTGTCTTCTTTTTTGTAAAGTTTAGGTCCAATCTTCCTGCCAATAAAATATCCACACAAATCACCAAGAAAGGCAGCAACCACCAGCGTCGGCAGCAGTATAGCGATTGAAGTGCTTAGCACGGCAGTGCCCGCGAGAAGCCCTGCCGTAAATACCAGTGATTCCCCTCCCGGTATTGCCAGACCCAGTAGCAGGCCGGTTTCAGAAAACACCAGCAAGGCAATGATTATAAATCCACCCCATTCGATTATCGCAGTAGTATCCATAGTTTTTCAGGTTCTCCAACAACATGTATTGTAAAGATTATACCCGCCGGAGCTGGTATGATGATTTTCCAGTCTTTGCAATGACCAGATTGGAACAAGTCAAGGACTTTGCTTCGAAAGCACACGAAGGACAGACCCGTAAGTACGAAAACCAGCCATTCATCGTACACCCCATACGCGTCATGGAGCTTTGCAGGGAATACACCGAAGACATCACCATACTCTCTGCCGCCCTGTTACACGATGTGCTGGAAGACACTGAAGTATCAGAGGATGACCTCTATACCTTCCTTTCTTCAGTGATGGAGAAGACTGACTCAGAAAAAACTGTACGTATGGTGTTGGAGCTTACCGATGTATTCATAAAAGCAGACTATCCCTCCTGGAACCGCCGTAAGCGCCGAAATAAGGAAGCCGACCGTATCCAGCATACAAGTGGAGATTCCCAAACCGTTAAGTACGCCGACATCATTGACAATTGCACAGAGATTGCCCGCCATTGGGAGGATGACTTCTCCGAAAAGTTTCTGAAGGAATGCAGGTCTTTACTCAAGCGAATAGACAAGGGTCACCCCCAGCTATACCAGCGCGCTATCCAGGTTGTCAATGACGGACTCATTCAAATCCAGGATCTGAAACGCCAGTATAGGGGAGACTGACCTGACTGTTCTTGTGATATAGATAACAAATGTTGCAGAATATTAATTGTACCTTCGCTGCTTCTTTTAATCGCTGCGTTTTTATCTCGCATATCTACCAGCCCATTTATTTTTTACAATTTTATCAATGACATTTAAAGATTTGAATCTTGTGGCTCCTTTGCTTCAGGCATTGGACACAGAGGGTTATACGACACCCACACCCATTCAGGCTCAGGCTATTCCCGTAGTCCTGCAGGGTAAAGACCTCCTGGGCTGCGCCCAGACAGGCACAGGTAAGACAGCCGCTTTCGCGCTGCCCATCCTGCAACTACTTGAGAACTCCCCAAGACAGAAGCCTCACCATATCAAATGCCTGATCCTCACGCCAACCCGTGAACTCGCAATTCAGATCGGTGAGAGCTTTGCTGCCTACGGAAAGAACCTTCACCTGAAGCATACAGTCATTTTCGGAGGCGTTCCTCAGGGCTCGCAAGTGCATGCTATCCGTACTGGTGTAGATATCCTCATAGCTACTCCCGGTCGCTTGCTCGATCTGATGAATCAGCGACTACTGCACATCAACCAGATCGAAATATTTGTGCTGGACGAAGCAGACCGTATGCTCGACATGGGTTTCATTCATGACGTGAAGAAAGTAGTAGCTCAGCTTCCTCAGCAAAAACAAACCCTGTTTTTCTCAGCTACCATGCCACCTGAAATTCAGAAGCTGGCTAATACCATACTGCACAATCCTGAGAAAGTAGAAGTGACCCCTGTCTCTTCGACGGTCGACGCCATCGAACAATCTGTTTACCTGGTAGACAAGAAGGACAAACGGCAGCTGCTCAATTTCATTCTGAAGGACAAATCCATAGAAAGTGTGATTGTCTTTACCCGCACCAAGCATGGAGCGGACAGAGTAGCCAAAGACCTTCACCGCTCAGGCATATCTGCCGAGTCTATACACGGAGACAAATCTCAGTCTGCCCGTCAGCGTGCGCTTACAAACTTTAAGGCAGGCACCACCAGGGTGCTGGTAGCAACAGATATTGCTGCCCGTGGTATAGACATCGACGCCCTGTCGCATGTTATCAATTTCGATCTTCCTGAAGTTCCTGAAACTTATGTGCACCGCATTGGTAGAACGGGAAGGGCAGGAGCCAGCGGAATCGCCATGTCTCTTTGTGATGTTGAAGAACTGGATTACCTGAAAGGCATTCAAAAGCTTATCGGAAAGCAACTTCCCGTAGTACAGGAACATCCTTTTCCATCCAGCGGTTCAGGCCTGGTCCAGATCAGGCTTCCAAAGAACAAAGATGTAGTTGCCCGCCCCAATGCGGTGGTATCAAACAAGCCCAAAAGAAGCTTCCCCCAACAGAAGAAAAGCAGGCAGTGGTAATTCCCCTCCTCAGCTATAAAAGAGAAAAGCCTTCCGGACGGAGGGCTTTTCTCTTTATATGAACAACGTAAATCTTATATCTCCCAAAGGTGGGCTCAAACATGGCACGCAAACACCGGCAACTCCGGAAGAACAATCTCGAAAACGAGATAATAACAGTCGACGATATTCAGGCGTCAACAAACTGCCTACTGCCTACTACTTACTGCCGACTGCCTCCTGTTTACTGCTTTGTCCTGCTCACATTATTGCCCAGCAAAGTGAGCCTTATGGATGTCTTCGCAGATTCATTAAAGCGGATCAGCTTCATGTCTTCCAGTTTGGTAAGAAGCGGAATGAGTGCCTCCCGCTGACTCTCGAGCTCACGGGCAATATTTACAACAGCCACTGCCGGCCTTGGAGTCCACTCCTGCGAACTCATCTCCTTAATCTTTCGGTAAACATCATTTACGGTAACCATTATAACTTTGTTTTTTATGAAGATGATATGCTCTTTTATACAAGAGCATTGTTATTGTAATAATTGCATAGAGCAAGCCTAGTCTTCCACAACGACCGCCTGGCCATTCTTGTAGTGGCGAATCTGCTTGATTAAGGTGCAGATATCGGGCAGGTCCTTTTTCTCTGCATACTGCAACCAGTTGTCCAGCGACTTCACTGAAACACCCATAAACATAGCCCGAAGTTCTTCCGGGCTCATGTCTTTCAGGTCGAACATCGGTCCTTGCAAAGGATCCTGCTTTCTGATATTGTCTTTCATTTGTTCCTGGTTCAGTGTTTATCGCTCTTGTTTAGCTGTGCTGGTAGAGTCTTCGGTACCAGTGCCGGTTTCGGAAGTCTGATCACACCGATCTTATTCAGAAATAGGATAACAGGATAGACCGGATCAAGCTCATGCCACCTGTAACCAAAGTTTACTGCTGATGGCCTTTTGTGGTGATTGTTATGGTAAGACTCACCAAGCATCAGGAAGTCTACCGACAATAGGTTCTCGGATGTGTTCTTCAGAATAAAGTTTTTATAACCAAACCTGTGTGCAAACCAGTTGATGATCGCACCATGGAAGGCGCCCATCGCAAAGATCACGGGCAGGAGAATGTATAACCAGGCAGGTGCTCCGAAGAAGACGAACAGACCCACATAGGCTGCAGCCCACAGAATCCGGGAGATACTGGAATTCGCAAACCTGTCAAAACTATCCCACTCAGGGAGGTTCTTCTTAAAACGGTCTTCAATCTCAATCTTGTTATGAAATATCTCAAGATAAATCCTGCGCGTGCGCAACATCATCGTAAAGATGTTGGTCGAGAAATTAGGTGAGTGGGGGTCTTTTTCCGTGTCGGTATAAGCGTGGTGCATCCTGTGCATGATAGCATAGGCCTTCGGACTCATGTAGGAAGAACCTTGGGTGATGTAGGCAAAGATGTAAAAGAAACGCTCCCAGAACTTGCTCATCTTAAATGCTCCGTGCGCCGCGTAGCGGTGCTGAAAAAACGTCTGCGAGAAAAGAGAAAGATACCAAAGGGCAATAAAAAAAATGATAATCGGCAACATAGTGATGGTTGAATAGTAAAAAATAACGTTGGAAGAAATGTATCGCCAGTATGCTACAACGAGATGAGCCGGTTTTGTAAGTAGCCTGAGGTAATGAGTTCTGCCTGATGTGAAAGCTTTTGCTAACCCTATGAAGGTAATCAATAAAAAGTTAATAAATTCCCAATAGGACGAATAATAAATCTCCGTTCTTTATAAATTACTCGTAGCTTTATCTCAACACCTCAGGCAAGCTTTCTCTGATCAGCCTTTTTCTCTTCAGTCTTCGCTTCTGAATGCAGACAACCAAAAATCTTCGTTATGAAAGTATTTATAGGCAATCTCAGTTTCCAGGCGGGCGAACCCGAAGTGAAACGTCTTTTTTCCAAGTTCGGAGAAGTAAAATCAGTGAAAGTAGCTACCGACAACTATACCCGTCGTTCCCGCGGTTTTGCCTATGTAGAAATGCAGGAACGCGAAGCAGGCCTTAAAGCAATTGATAAACTCCACAACAGTTTCTTCATGCGGAAGTCTCTTTTAGTCAACGAAGCCAACGATAAATCTCCCCGCGTCTGACAAACAGATAGTCTGACGACCTGTCAACTGTAGGCTCATTCCTCATCCTAATTGTATCTTCTTGAAATGTGCGGGTTGGTTCAGGGCTTTCCAGGTTCGGGCAATCCATGCCAAAAGAAAAGGTCCCGTTGCCGGGACCTTGGAAATGATAAATATGATTAGAATTAGAGAACGCGAACGTTCACTGCATTTAAACCTTTTTGACCATTTTGAACTTCGTAAGACACTTTGTCGTTCTCACGGATCTCGTCGCGAAGACCTGAAACGTGTACGAAAACGTCTGGACCACCATTAGATGGAGTGATGAAACCAAATCCTTTGGTGGTGTTGAAAAACTTTACTGTACCTTCTTGCATTGTAATTAAATAAAAAAATTAATAAAGACCGAAGGTAGGACAATTATCATTTAAATGCACGAAATTCTAATTCTTTAACAAATAAAGTTTTTAGCACCTTCCAACCCCTACAATTTTACCAATTTACTACTGCTCACGCCGCCTTTGACCCCGGTAGCTTTCACCTGGTAAACCCCGCTGGCCAACCCGCTCAGGTCCAGTACCACACTGTCTTCCTCATCCACCTGCTGGGCTTCCACAACTACTCCCGCGAGGGTCATTACCTGAATCATAGCGATCTTCTCACTGCCCCGGACTACAATCTTGTCTACAGCAGGATTCGGAGACACAGAAAGCTCCAACTTCTCCGCAACCACTGGTCCCACTCCTGTAATCACTCCCAGAATAGAATCCGCCACCCTTGCGTTCGGCACTCCCCAGCCTACAAAATTGTCGGGATTTGAAGCCTTGTGTGCGCTCATCTTAATGGCGTGTATCAACTGCATATTTGTCGCAGACGGGTATTTCTGTATCAGGCAGGCCGCCAGTCCTGACACCTGCGGTGTTGCCGAAGAGGTTCCGCCATATTGATGAATCACTACAACACCGTTGGAGTCCACGGTATTCACAGGTTTAGTCACCGCAGCCACATCAGGCTTAATCCTTCCATCCGCGGTAGGCCCACCGGATGAAGATCCGTCAAAACTCTTGTCCTGGTAGGTGCCACCCACACAAAGAATACTATCGACATCGCAGGGAGTGCAGATTGCTCCCAACGTAT
>JAFAAT010000163.1 GCA_023426425.1 Bacteroidota bacterium
GCTATCGACTGGGCAGTAAAAGCCAAAGAGGCCGGAGAAGCGGTTTCAATCGGTGTCTGCTGTAATGTTGTTGAGCTGCTTCAAAGACTGATCGACAGAAACATCACTCCTGATACACTCACAGACCAGACCTCCGCACACGATGAGCTGATCGGCTATTTCCCTGAAGGAATGACTGTAGTTGAATCCAACGCCTTGCGCAGCAGCAATCCCGAGGAATACATGTCGCGTGCGCTGGACACCATGGCACACCATGTAGAGCAGATGCTTGAGCTACAACGCAGAGGTGCCATTACTTTCGACTATGGCAACAACCTTCGTGGTCAGGCCCATGATAAGCGAGGTGTAAAGAATGCTTTCGACTTCCCGGGCTTTGTACCTGCTTATATTCGCCCTCTGTTCTGTGAGGGGAAAGGCCCTTTCCGCTGGGTAGCGCTAAGTGGAGACCCTGAAGACATCTATACTACTGACAAGGCGCTGATGGAACTATTTCCTGAAGATGCTGGTCTGCACAGATGGCTGAAGATGGCCAAAGAAAAGATTGCCTTCCAGGGTCTGCCTTCACGAATCTGCTGGCTCGGCATGGGCGCCAGGGAGAAAGCAGGACAGCTGTTCAATGAACTGGTCAGAACGGGCAAGGTAAAAGCACCAATAGTTATTGGTCGCGACCACCTCGACACAGGCTCAGTAGCTTCTCCAAACCGCGAGACTGAAGCCATGAAAGATGGCTCTGATGCTGTAGCCGACTGGCCTATTTTGAATGCTCTGATTAATACTGCCGGAGGTGCCAGTTGGGTATCCTTCCACCACGGTGGTGGTGTGGGCATGGGATATTCTCTGCATGCCGGTATGGTGATCGTGGCAGATGGTACTGCAGATGCAGCAGAACGCCTGCGCAGGGTGCTCCACAATGACCCGGCCATGGGTGTCATCCGCCACGCCGATGCTGGCTATGAACTTGCTGAAGAGACCGCAAGAGAACATGGCCTCACACTAGGCGACTAGACCGAAATGTTTATTCACTCAAAGACATTCCTGACACTGACCCGACGAGGTCGTGTGTCAGGAATTCACCAATCCCGGAAAGGCTCTCAACGGCCCGTATGTCTATACCCCGGCAGAGGCGGGTCCTGAAGACATTAATTTTTCGTCAGTCAAATTGCCTGGCCCGATAGCTTTTTAGGAAAACGTAGTAGATGAAACATAAAGTCTAAATACTCGTTCATGTTTACTGACCCCTGCCCCCTGTCTACTGCCCCCCCTTTCACATCTCTACAAAAATATCCATAGATAACCTTGGCTGCTTCAGTTAAAAGCGCATCTTTGCAGGTGGCATCATAAACCATTGCTTATGTCATTCAGGATCGGACAAGGAATAGATTTTCATCAGTTGGCAGAAGGCCGCGACCTCTGGCTCGGAGGCGTAAAAATCCCTCATCACAAAGGCTGCCTTGGACATTCTGATGCAGACGTATTGCTACATGCTATTTGTGATGCACTTCTCGGCGCTGTTGGTTTGGGAGATATAGGAAAGCATTTCCCCGACACCGACAATGCCTACAAAGGCATCGACAGCAAGGTGCTACTGCGCAGGAGCTACAACATGGTACGCGAGAAAGGCTATTGGCTCGTTAACATAGACTCTACCCTGCTCCTCCAGGAGCCAAAGATCAAGCCCTATATCTCCCAGATGCAGGAGGCCATCTCCAGAATAGTTCATTTGTCTCCTGATGATGTGTCAATCAAGGCTACCACCACCGAGCATCTAAGCTTCGTAGGCAGGGAAGAAGGTGTTGTCGCTCTTGCCAACATTCTCCTCCAACGGTATTAATAGCAAACGGCTTCCCAACATAGGAAACCGATTGTAATAATCTCTCACATCCCAGCCTTATACAACCTAACCAGAGTCTGGCTAGCGTCTGGCTAGCGTCTAGTTAGCGTCTAGTAAGCGTCTAACAAGCGTCTAGTAATCCCGCATAAACAGGATTTTTTAACTCCACAAAGGCGTAAGGGCAAATTGTCTTTTTTTCGTTTAGGAGACACCGTTGCTCAGGGTAGTTCTGCTCGCACTGGGGCTGGATGTCCCAGCTGCAGCCGTGGTATTTGGGTCATAGGCCATCTCCTCCGCCTCATCCAGGATAGTGAGGATACGGCTGCGCACATCTTCTGACAGGCCGCTGATGTTCTTGTTCAGATAGCTTCTGAGTTCGTCAATGTTGGTTCTGCCCGCCAGCCGGTTCAGCCTTGTCCGCCACTTGTCTGCAGCGGTTGACAAGTTCTCACGTGTGTTTTCTCCTTTGTCTGGTGCCAATAGCAGCCCAGCCACAAAGCCCACCAGGGCGCCCGCCATAAATCTTGACATGCTCATATTGTTTTTGGTTTAAGAGTTTTCGTCGATACTAGAAAATCTTGCGGATCAGCCACAGCACGATCGCAATGATCACCACTACAATGATTATACCCACCCATACACCGGCCTTGAAAATATCTCCTATCAATTCACAACTGCTCAGACTCAATAAAACACTTAATACTGCGATTATCGGAAGAAATGATAATTTTTTCATGTGCTCGCTCTTTATATTATGGCAATTCATGGTGCAAAATCATGCCAATGATGAGCTAAGTGTGTAGAATTTCCCTGTTTCCGCTGACGAAAGTTGGGAATGATGGATGCTACAAAACCGTACCTTTGCAGACTTATTCAGAATATGCAAAACATCAGGAACTTTTGTATCATAGCCCATATTGACCATGGGAAAAGCACGTTGGCAGACAGGTTGCTGGAATTCACCAAAACCATTTCAGACCGCGATATGCAGGCGCAGGTGCTCGACGACATGGACCTGGAGCGTGAGAAAGGTATCACAATCAAGAGTCATGCTATCCAGATGGACTATGAGCACAATGGACAGAAATATACACTCAACCTTATCGACACTCCCGGTCACGTCGACTTTTCCTATGAAGTGTCCCGTGCACTGGCAGCCTGTGAAGGCGCCCTCCTGCTGGTAGATGCTTCTCAGGGTATACAGGCCCAGACAATCTCCAATCTATACCTGGCCCTGGATAATGATCTTGAGATCATCCCCGTGATCAACAAGATCGATATGGAAGGTGCCATGATTCCAGAGGTTACTGACCAGATTGTAGACCTCATCGGTTGTGATGCAAAGGACATTATCCTTGCCTCCGGAAAATCAGGCATCGGTATTCAGGACATCATGACTGCCATCATAGAGCGCATCCCCGCTCCCAAAGGAGATCCGGCTGCACCTCTGCAGGCCGTCATCTTTGACTCTGTGTTTAACTCCTTCCGCGGCATTATCGCCTACTACAGGGTATTTAATGGCTCGCTGAAAAAGAACGACAAGGTAAAGTTCTTCCACACTGACAATGAATACACTGCAGATGAAGTGGGAATTCTGAAAATGGGACTGCAGCCCAAACAAGAGGTTAAAACCGGCGATGTAGGTTATATAATCACGGGCATCAAGGATGCAAAGGAAGTTAAGGTGGGTGATACCATCACCCTGGTCAACAATCCAAGTCCGGAACCTGTTCAGGGATATGAAGAAGTAAAACCCATGGTCTTTGCCGGCATTTTCCCTGTGGTGACCGATGATTTCGAAGAGCTGAGAGAGTGCATGGAAAAACTGCAGCTCAACGACGCCTCGCTAACCTTCGAGCCTGAAACTTCACAGGCGTTGGGCTTCGGGTTCCGTTGCGGATTTCTCGGTATGCTCCACATGGAGATTATCCAGGAGCGCCTGGAGCGGGAGTTTAACCAGACTGTCATCACCACCGTACCAAACGTAAGCTTCAAGGCCTACCTTACAGCCGACAAGGACAAAGCAGTTACTGTAAACAATCCTTCGGAGCTGCCCGACCCCAGCAGAACCGACAGAATTGAGGAACCATTTATCCGTGCTCAGATCATAACCCTGCCCGACTATATTGGCAATATCATGAGTCTTTGCCTTGGCAAGAGGGGTATACTTATCAACCAGCATTATCTCACACCTACACGTGTGGAGCTGATCTTCGAACTGCCATTGGCAGAGATCGTATTTGACTTTTATGATAAGCTGAAGAGCTGCACCCGCGGTTATGCCTCTTTTGACTACCAGCCACTGGACTATCGCGAAAGCGATATCGTAAAAATGGACATCCTGCTCAATGCTGAGAAAGTGGATGCATTAAGTGCATTGATACACAGGAGCCGTGCACAGGATTTCGGGCGGAAACTCTGCTCAAAACTAAAAGAGTTGTTGCCGAGGCAGCAGTTCCTTATTGCCATACAGGCTGCTATAGGCGCAAAAATTGTTGCCCGGGAGAATATTTCAGCAATGCGAAAAGATGTGACCGCAAAATGTTATGGCGGTGATATCAGCCGTAAGCGTAAGCTCCTCGAAAAGCAAAAAGAAGGAAAGAAACGTATGCGTCAGATCGGTAGTGTAGAAGTGCCTCAGGAAGCTTTTCTTGCTGTACTGAAGCTTGACGATTGATGTTAGAGAAAAGTTAAGAACCTGTAAAAAAGCAAGCCTTACCATAAATGGCTTGCTTTTTGGTTTTCACAGGTCATGAAGCGCAAGTCACTACCAATCATACTACTGCTGCTTACTGCAGCGATATTCACGGGCTGTATCAGAGATGACCGGTATATAGTTCAGCCAGACCAGCCACCAGTTTACCAGGCCGGTTTTTCAGAAGAGTTTGACTCGGACGTCCGCGGGTGGGCATTCGATGATCAATTCGACTCGGCCTATGCATTCGTTCAGAATGGCCAGTACAAATTTGTCGACTACTCCTACACCGGAGGCTTCCACATTGCGTCAGTACCTACGGGAATTCCACTCAACCGCAGCTTCGTCATCCAGACCAGTATGAGCTCCAACAATGCCATGGCGCTGATATTTGGAGCCTCCGCCAGCGATTTTGGCTACTCTATCTTTGTTGATGACCAGGGATATTTTGCGGTGTATAAAGAAGGCTACAATCCGGAAGTGATTATAGACTGGCAAAACAGTTCTGCAATTCGCACAGGGCATAACGATGTGGAAATCGAACAGGCCAACGGCTACTGGTATGGATATATCAACGGGGTGGAAGTATTCAATACTCCTGCCAGGCACTTGAGTGGAACAGAATGTGGATTTATGGTGCTTGCAAATACAACCGGTTACGCGGATTATTTGCGGGCAAAGTGGTAACTTTGTGCTGTTTTTGTTTTGTTTTGATTAATTAAGCACCTTGTCCAGGGTGCTTTTTTTGTTACAGCCCTCCGGTGGTATGCAGTTTGTTCTCCTGTAGAAGCCATACATGAGCTTCGACATCGATAATATTCTACTTGTTGGTTCAATTCTACTGATCATCAGCATCTTCGCAGGCAAGACCACGTACCGGTTTGGTGTGCCTACCCTCCTGTTGTTTCTGCTTATTGGCATGTTGGCGGGCACTGAAGGCATCGGAGGTGTGGAATTTGCAGACCCGCAGCTTGCACAGTTTATAGGAATTGTAGCGCTAAACTTTATTCTTTTTTCCGGAGGGTTCGACACCAAATGGAATGCGATCAAACCCATTCTGGCACAAGGCGCCACCCTCTCAATAGTTGGTGTCTTACTCACTGCGATCACCCTTGGCGGCTTCATATACTACATAACGGATTTCACCATTTACGAGGCTCTGCTACTCGGTTCCATCGTCTCTTCAACGGATGCCGCAGCCGTATTTTCCATCCTTCGCTCCAGAAGCCTGGCTTTGAAGCCCCACCTGCGACCCACACTTGAGTTGGAAAGCGGGAGTAATGACCCTATGGCCTATGTACTCACCATAGCCTTCACCAGCCTCGTAATCAACCAGGATCAGTCCATTCAGAGTCTAATCCCAATGCTCTTACAGCAAATTATACTAGGCACCATACTCGGCCTGGTGATGGGCAGGATCAGCAGGTATATCATCAATGAGATTAAACTGGACTACGAAGGATTATATCCTGTGCTGGTTGTAGCGTTGATGTTTGCAACCTACTCACTCACAGCCTATTTGAATGGTAACGGATTCCTTGCTGTCTACCTTTCGGCATTGTACCTGGGAAATGTACAACTCATCCACAGGAATACACTCATGCGTTTCTTCGATGGTCAGGCGTGGCTAATGCAGATCATCCTGTTTCTGACGCTCGGTCTTTTGGTCTTCCCCAGTCAGATCCTGCCTATTGTCGGAATTGGAATTGCCATTGCAGCTTTTCTGATATTGATTGCGCGACCAGTTGTCGTATTCCTGACAATGATTCCGTTCAGGATCGGTTGGCGCAAGAAAATGCTGATTTCCTGGGTGGGCTTACGCGGTGCCGTGCCGATCGTCTTCGCCACCTTTCCACTCCTGGCCGGCATTGAACGTGCTCCGGATATTTTCAATATTGTCTTCTTTATTTCCTTGCTTTCTGTGGTTATACAGGGCACCACGGTGCCACTCGCCGCGAAACTGCTGGGAGTGGCAGAAAAAGGTGATTCAGAAAAGACGTCAAAGGTTGAACTGGAACTTACGGATGGTATCAGCTCAGAGATGATGGAAGTGGAGCTTCCAGGTGGTAATCCGTTTGTAGGTAAAAAAGTGATGGACCTCGGGTTTCCCAGGAATGCCATCATAACGATGGTCGTTCGCAACGGCCAGTATTTAGTCCCTCGTGGATCAACTATCCTGAACGAAAATGATAAGCTTGTGATACTTGCAGAGGATGCATCCCAGTTCCCGGCGCTGCTAAGACTGTTGAATATACATACCAGCGGGAATGAATAAGTATTAATCAGTAATCACTGTACCTTAAGTCTGGCATAATGTTTTAGCCTGATTCTCAAACTGCCATCATGCCTCATAAACTTTTCGCCATCCGCTACAACGATCGTGACTGTCTGCTCCACCTGAAATATGATGAACAAAGAATGGTCATTACCTTTTTAAGCAAGGAGATGGCAAAAGACATGGGGGTTGAACGTTTTGAAGTAAGCAGCAAAGGCGAATTACTAACCCCTGCCATAGCTAAAACAGATAAGATTGACCTTGAGGCGCTGAAGGAGCTTTACACCAGCCTCGTTGCAGCAAATAACAACAGGACTATCAGGAACTACGATGAACGGGTATCCGCTGCCTGACTTCAGCAATCACTGAATATACGCAATTGTGCAGGATTTGGCATTTCATACATGCTCATTTGACTGAGGATTAATTCCCGCGCCTCCTGTTCTGAAGCAGCTCTGACTATTGCGAATATTAAACGTCCGTTATCCTGCTCGATGTAAATACTCCCGTCGAAATGGATCCCCCCTTCCGCTTGCCGGATAGAGAGGATCTGATTTCCGAGGAATGATGCTTTGAATATGGGCATTGGCCGTACCTTGAAGACGAATATACGATAAACATCGACGCAAATCCGGTAGAGCCTGCCGCTTTTTTGTGAGACCCTGTACCTGGAAAAGCAGCAGGCGAAT
>JAFAAT010000167.1 GCA_023426425.1 Bacteroidota bacterium
AAGATCGTCCTCTTCAACAACGACGTACAGCTCTCTCTTGCTGCTCCCCAGGAAAGTCTCTCCGATTATTTCTACAAGAACGCAGATGCTGATGAAGTAATCTTTATTCATGAAGGCACCGGCACCCTGCTCACCCAATATGGTCAGATTCCATTTGGCTATGGCGATTACCTGGTCATCCCCCGAGGTACTATTTACCAGCTCCGGTTCGATGGCAATAACAACCGCCTCTTCGTAATTGAATCCTTCAGCCCGGTCACCTTTCCCAAGCGCTACCTCAGCCGCTATGGCCAGTTGCTGGAGCACGCTCCCTTCTGCGAACGTGACATCCGCCAGCCCAAGGATTTGCTGACAATAGACGAAACGGGTGAATTCCTGATCCGAGTAAAGAAAAAAGGACTGTGCTATAATATCTGGTATGCGAACCATCCATTCGACGTAGTGGGCTGGGATGGGCACGAATATCCATACGCACTCAGCATTCATGATTTTGAACCCATTACCGGTCGGGTGCATCAACCACCCCCGGTACACCAGACTTTCGACGCACACAATTTCGTCATCTGCTCCTTTGTTCCCAGGCTTTATGACTACCATCCGGATTCCATTCCTGCGCCTTACAATCATAGCAACATCGACAGCGATGAGGTTCTTTACTATGTGGATGGTGATTTCATGAGTCGTAAACATGTGACCCGGGGCATGATCACCCTTCACCCTGCAGGTATACCCCACGGGCCACACCCCGGAGCGGTAGAAAAAAGCATCGGCCAGAAGGAAACCAAAGAACTGGCAGTAATGGTAGATACGTTCAAACCACTGTTCCTGACTGATGTTGCGCTGGGAATAGAAGATGAAAACTACATGATGAGCTGGGCAGAGTAGTCGATCACCTACTTCTGAATCAACTAAACTGACATAGTAATGCCAGGTAGAACATGCGCCTCAAGAGACTGCGCAATCTACCTGGCATTCAAATTCACTTAATTGATAACCGGGTTTCCACCAGAGCCCTGCTGCTGACCGGCGCCACTCCTGCCGCTTTTCCCGGCAGTTTCTTCCCCCGCATGATCTGTTCTGTTGAGCTCCCTGGGGTCACCGGGCTGGTTCTTCACATCTTCTCTTTTATTGTGCTGTTGCTGCTTCTTCAGTTTGTCTCTGCTGTTTTTGTCTTTCATAGCAATTCCCTTTTAGTTTACACCAAAGGCAAAAACATTGCGCCAGCCCTGGTATTTCAAGCTCACGTGAGAAGGCTGAACTGTTAGATATTTCCAAATACCCCGTCTGACAACCAACTAAATCGTAAATTTGCTGTGCTAACTACAGCTCATGTTCAATGCTTCCCACTACAGCTGCTTCAGCAGCATGAAAGAGCTTTTAAGAACCTCAGCAATGGCTGAGTGGAGTTGATGATCACAGACATCAATCTAAATACTCCTTATTGTTAAATCATTTAAAATAATCATCTCTGATGGAAACGCTTACAGCATCACAAAAAATGGCAAAAGCGCAGGACTTCCTGCCAATCAATGGTACTGATCACATCGAACTCTACGTGGGTAATGCCAAACAAGCTGCCCACTATTATAAAACAGCATTTGGCTTCCAAAGCCTCGCCTACGCAGGTCCTGAAACAGGCGTACGCGACACAGCTTCTTACGTTCTTCAACAAGGGAAGATTCGTTTGGTGCTCACTACTCCCCTCCACTCAGACCATCCAATTACACAACACATAGCTAAACATGGCGATGGTGTAAAAGTTCTTGCACTTTGGGTTGACGATGCCTACAAATCTTTTGAAGAAACAACCAAAAGAGGTGCTAAAGCCTATATGGAACCTCGTACACTTAGTGACGAATTCGGCGAGGTGCGCATGAGCGGTATCTATACCTACGGCGAAACCGTTCACCTGTTCGTAGAAAGAAAAAACTATACAGGCCCTTTTCTCCCCGGCTACAAGACCTGGACAAGTGCCTATAATCCATCCGACGCCGGACTGCTTTACATCGACCATTGTGTCGGTAACGTGGGTTGGAACCGTATGAATGAAACCGTTCAGTGGTATGAAGATGTAATGGGCTTTGCAAACATCCTGACCTTCGACGATAAGCAAATCAATACCGAATACTCTGCACTGATGAGCAAGGTTATGAGTAATGGTAACGGATATGTAAAATTCCCTATCAACGAACCTGCGGAAGGTAAAAAGAAGAGCCAGATAGAAGAATACCTGGAGTTCTATGAAGGCGAGGGTGTGCAACATATTGCTGTCGCTACCAACGATATCATATCCACCGTTCGCGAGTTGAAAGCAAGAGGCGTAGAATTCCTTGACACTCCAGACTCTTATTATGAAGATCTATTTAATCGAGTAGGAAAGATTGATGAGGATATCACTCCATTACACGAGCTCAAAATACTTGTGGACCGTGATGAGGAAGGCTATCTGCTTCAGATCTTTACCAAGCCAGTTGAGGACCGTCCGACGCTGTTCTTTGAAATTATCCAGCGTAAAGGCGCTAAAAGCTTTGGCGCAGGAAATTTCAAAGCTTTATTTGAATCTATCGAAAGAGAACAGGCAAAGCGAGGCAACCTCTAAGCACTCACTTATACAGTACGAAAAAGCTCCGGACCCGCCGGAGCTTTTTCTTTTCGTGGTTGACTAAACATTGCAATAACCTAGGCTTCCACAGCCTCTCTGCCAAGGATTCGTTCGCTGAAGAAAATCAGCCCGTTTGCCTTAGACACTGCCAACCCTTCATCATGCATTCTTTCAATAGCCGCATCAAACTGCCGCTCGTCAACTGAAGGATCCATACTGCGCAGTTCCTTAAAGGTGGCCCTGGCAATAATCTGCGGATCATAGGGCAAGCCTTTCTGGTTAAATGCCCTGTGGGTGTTCCTCACAGTCCTTACGATGTGGTTGATGATTTGCTGGATTTCCATATGCTCATTTTTTGAGGTTAAATGATTCTATTTTTCTGATTATGCTTCGGTAAGCTCCATCGCTTCCTGAGTATGTGTTTCAGCAAGCTTTTTCTGAAGTTCAAAGGACACGGGAGCATAGTGGTCAAACCGCATCCTGAAACGCGCCCGCCCTTGTGTCAGGCTTCGAAGTGCAGAGGCGTATCCAAACATTTCCGCATGTGGTACATGCGCCCGGATGACATTGAAATGTCCTTCCGTATCAAAGCCTTCCACTACAGCCCGTCTGCTTTGCAGATCGCCCATAATGTTTCCGGTAAGCTCGTCAGGACAAAGCACTTCCACGTGATCAATGGGCTCTAAAAGCAGCGGATCTGCAAGATGAAAAGCTTCTTTGAATGCCATTGCACCTGCTGTCTTAAAAGCCATGTCATTGCTGTCTACTGCATGCATTTTCCCGTCAAACACACAAACGCGCACGTCCCGTACGTAGGAACCTGTCAGTGGACCCTGGTGCATCTTTTCCATGACACCCTTAAGGATGGAAGGGAGAAACCTTGCATCTATCACTCCACCTACGATACAGTTGTAATAAACAAGTTTGCCTCCCCACGGAAGATCTATTTCTTCCTTACCCCTGACAGTAAGTCCGTGTGGCTCGGGCATCCCTTCAAACCATGGCTCTATTCGCATCGTCACTTCTCCAAACTGTCCTGCACCACCGGATTGCTTTTTATGGCGGTAGGTTGATGTGGCTTCTCTTCGTATGGTTTCCCTATACGCGATCCTTGGTTTCTTATAACCAACATCGAGATGGTAGACATGTTCGAGCTTCCATCGGATCACTGCTAGATGCATATCTCCCTGGCAATGCAACAGGGTTTGCCCCAGTTCTGCAGAAACTTCCACCTGTAGAGTCGGATCTTCTTCCTTCAGTTGGTGCAGTGCAGAGGCTAACTTTTCTTCTTCACCTTTCTTATTGTTGGCAATTGCCACGCTCATCTTAGGTTCTGGGAATTCTATTGGCTGCAATTCAACTCTTCTACCTCGTTCATGCAAGGTGTTGTTGGTGTGCGTATTCTTCAATTTAAGCGTTGCACCAATATCACCTGCAACCAGTTCATGTACAGCAGTCCGTTTATTACCTTCCACAACAAACAGCTGGTTGATCTTCTCGGATACCCCGGTATTCTCATTCACGAGCTCCATCCCGGTCCTGATGGTTCCAGAATAGACTTTGAAGAAGCTCAACTCACCAATATGCGGCTCATTTACTGTCTTGTACACGAATACGCATGGTGCGCCATTTGGATCACAAGGCAGCGAGCTTCCATCTTTTGTTTGCTGCGCTGGCATTTCAGTAGCTGGCGGACAGACATTGTCTATATAGCCCATTAGCCTTGCCACACCCCTGTTCTGCTTTGCTGATATACAGAATACAGGAAACATTTCGTGACGCAGCATAGACAGATGAAGTCCTTTCTTCATCTCATCTTCAGAGAGCTCACCTTGTTCAAAATACAGCTCCATCAGCGTTTCATCGTTGGATGCAATTGATTCTATCAGCTCCTTATGAAGATTTTCTGCTCTTGACTTTTCATCATCAGGTATCGGTAGTTTTTCCGGCTTACCTGACTCACCATATTTGTACATCACCATGTTCAGCACATCGATAATAGCATCAAATCCGAGTCCCTGCGTGACAGGATACTGTACCAATACCACATTGCCACCAAAATGTGCTTTTGCTTCCTGAATGGTGCGCTCAAAATCTGCCTTGGGGTGATCAATCTGGTTGACCACAATGATTGTAGGTGTTTTGAACTGCTCTGTGTACTCCCAAATGATGTCTGTACCTACCTCTACACCAGCATGGGCATTCAGCAAGAGAATACCGGTATCAGCTACCCTGAGAGCACTGATCACCTCTCCTGAAAAGTCATCGTACCCGGGGGTGTCGAGCACATTGATCTTGTACCCTCGCCACGGTGCATGAAGCAGTTTTGAATAAATGGAATTACCACGTTCTTTCTCCAGGTCAGTATAGTCAGCGGTGGTGTTTCTTTCTTCTACACTTCCCCGCCGGTGAATGACGCCTGCTTCAAATAGCATGGCTTCAGCGAGTGTCGTCTTACCGCTGCCTGAATGGCCCAGTAATGCAACGTTTTTGACATGTGCACTATCAAATTCTGGCATATCAAAGGTTTTTAAAGTTCAACCATGTAAATGCCGTAGAGATGTGCCCGTAGTGAATGGTACTGGAGAGATCTGAAAAGGAGCGGTGGACTACATCAGGGCGGCATTTGTTTATCAACTTAAATTTACCAAAGCATCAGAAGTATTCATAATCTTTTTTTCGTGCCAAATTTGAAAAATTTAATCACATGAAACACAACGATTTGGCATTGTTCCCTTGCGGGCTTTGACCCGTGTGCTTGACCAACCTGACGAAAAAAAGAGACCGACAGCCGGGTCTCCCCTACTGTCGGTCTGCAATTCATTTCTAATTTTATACTAGTCGTACGAATTAAATCAGCTCAACACTCCTGTTGACAAATGCAGTCAGGTCTGCACCTGTGAGCATACCTTGTGAAAGCAAAGCCAGATCAAATGCCTGCCTGGCAAGTTGCTCGCGCTGGGTATCGTCTTCTGTCTGAAGAATCTTCGAGATCAATTTGTGATTGCCATTCACCGCTACTTTGTAGTTTTCTGGCATAGCGCCATAGAAACTATAAGGGCCGCCCATCTTAGACATATCTTTCATCCTGCGCATGAACTCATCCATCGTAATTACTACAGGCAGATCATCTGGTCCGTGGGATTCTATTTCCACGTTCATGTTTGGCTTGCTGATTGCCTTGCTGAAGACATCCTTCACCTGTGTGCGTTGTTCCTCTGTGAGTACGTCTTCAATCTTCTCTTCTTTCTCAATCAGCTTGCTCACCACATCTGCGTCTACTCGTTTGAGGGCAAGCTTCTCACCCTTCTGCTCAACATGGCTTACAAAATGGGTGTCCAGTGGACCGTCCAATATTAATACATCATAACCCTTCTTGTTAGCAGACTGGATATATCCGTCCTGCTTTGCAGGGTCGGAGCTGTAGAGATATACCAGAGTGCCATTCTTATCTGTCTGTACTGGTGATACTTTTTCCTTATATTCTTCAAGGGTATAGTACTCGTTGCTGGTATTCTTTAACAGGGTGAAGTCTTTGGCTTTCTCACCAAACTTCTCTTCACTGATCATTCCGTACTTTACAAACAACCCTATGTCATTCCATTTGGTCTCATAGGCTTTTCTGTCGTTCTTGAATAGCTCATTGAGTTTGTCAGCTACTTTCCGGGTAATATAGTTATTGATCTTTTTTACATTGCTGTCTGCCTGCAGGAAGCTTCGTGACACGTTCAATGGGATATCTGGTGAGTCTATGACACCATGGAGCAACATGAGAAACTCAGGAACTATGTCTTTTACTTCATCAGTAATGAACACCTGACGAGAGTACAACTGAATTTTATTACGTTGTAGCTCCAGTTCATTCTTCACTTTGGGGAAGTAGAGGATACCAGTCAGGTTGAAAGGATAATCTACGTTCAAGTGGATCCAGAAGAGTGGATCCTCAGCCATAGGATAAAGCTCCCTGTAGAAGTTCAGATAGTCTTCGTCTTTCAGATCACTGGGAGTCCTGGTCCATAGAGGTGTGGTATTATTGATGATGTTATCTACCTCTACTGAACGATACTTTGGTTTGCCTTCTTCATCTTCACCGTCTGGTTCCTGTTTAGTTTTTGTACCGAACTTTATGGGCACCGGCAGGAAGCGGCAGTATTTGTCCAGTATCTGCTGGAGTCGGTATTCCTCCAGGAACTCCTTATTTTCTTCATTGATGTAGAGGATTACATCAGTACCACGCTGCATGCGGTTGCCCTCAGTAATTTCAAACTCAGTGCTTCCGTCACAGATCCATCTGGCAGGCTGTGCGCCGTCCTGGTAGGACAGGGTTTGAATTTCTACTTTGTCTGCTACCATGAATGCAGAGTAAAAGCCAAGTCCAAACCTTCCGATGATTTCATTTGCATCGTTGGCTTCCTTAAACTTCTCCATGAACTCTGTTGCTCCGGAAAAGGCAATCTGGTTGATATATTTCTTGATCTCTTCAGCGGTCATACCGATTCCCTTGTCGGAAATCGTAATTGTCTTAGCATCTGCATCGAAGGACACTTCAATGGTTGTATCACCAAGTTCACCGCTGAACTGACCAAGGCTGGACAGGCGCTTCACCTTCTGGGTAGCATCCACAGCATTGGAGACCAGCTCTCTAAGGAATATTTCATGGTCGGAATAAAGGAACTTCTTGATGATCGGGAAGATATTCTCCGTGTGAATGGAAATGGTACCTTTCTCTTGCATATATATGTGGGAGTTTTAATTCACCCACTTCACGCAAGTTGTGTTCCATATACACGGGGCTTGCCAGTTTGTCAGAAATTAAGCCGCGGCAGGCGTGAGGAAGATACAGAACTGTCTGTGCCTGAACTGCTAAGCGTAAGGTTCTGCCATTTTAACCAGAGTGGTTACCGTCTTCCAGT